>JASIGD010000530.1 GCA_030045295.1 Streptosporangiaceae bacterium | reverse complement strand
GCGCCCGTCCGCTCCCCCCGGCAGTGCTGGCCTTCGCCGCGCTGCTGACCTTGACCATGCTTGATATCGCCGCGCCGCTGGCCGCGGCCGGGCCTGCCGCCGGGCAGGCCCTCGCCGCCTGGCGGCGGCTCACCGAGACCGGCGTGCTGGGCGATCACCAGCCACCCGCCGCGCCGGCCCCTGGTATGCACGAGGTCTCGGACGCCGCAGTCCATCCTCCCGCCGGGCAGCCCGGCCGGCGGCGTGAATGCGCCTGGGCCTGCGGCCGGATCGAGATCCGCGGCATGGTCGCCGGGCTGGGTGACCAGCCCGCGATCTCCATCGGCCGGCTGGACCTGCCGGCCGGCGGCCTTATCGTCCTGACGGGCCCGTCCGGGGCGGGTAAGTCGACGCTGCTGCAGGTCCTGGCGGGCCAGCTTACCCCCATGGCCGGCTCGGTCCGCGTCGGCGGTGCCGATCCCCACGCCGTCGGCTACACCGAGCTCGTCGCCCACGTCACCCCGGTAGAACAGGACAGCCAGCTGCTCAGCGGCACCGTCGCAGATAACCTGCGGCTGGCCTGCCCGGACGCCCGGGCCGATGAGCTGCTGGATGCGCTGCGCGTAGCCGCGCTGGCCGACGACGTGCCCCTGTCGGCCAGGCTCGGTCCCGGCGGCGAGGGCCTGTCCGGCGGGCAGCGGCGCCGGCTCGCTGTCGCTCAGGCCTACCTGCGCCGGCCGGGCCTGCTGCTGCTCGACGAGCCGACCGAGGGCCTAGACCGCGGCACAGCCCGCACGATGCTATCTAACCTCCGCTCGGCGCTGCCCGGCACGACCATCGTCGCCGCCATCCACGACCGCACGCTGGACCACCTCCCCGTGCCTGCGGACCTGACGATCCGCCTCGACAGGGGTCGGGTCCTCGGCTGAACCCGGGGGAGACCGCGTGACAGGAGATACGCGTCTGCGAGCGGATGCGCAAGGATCCGTCGGCAGTGTGCCGGAGGCTGATGTGAGGATGCCGGTACGACCATCATTCCCGCTACCAGAAAGACCCGGCGACATGACTGACATGCTGGGCAAGACCCTAGGCACCGATCGGAGATCTGTCATGGCCTACGGGCACGCCGAACGAAACCTCGCCCTCATCCGCCAGCTCGAAGCCGAAACCAGCCGGCTGCTCGAGAGCCTGGACCGGCCGGACGCCAAGCGGGCAGCCTGCCGGCACGAGGGGACCGCGAGCACCGCCGCCGCCGATGCCGACTAAGCGCGCGGTCGGTAAGCAGCTGCTCCCGCCTCTAGGCGACCGGTTCAGCGCTCGACGCGGGCGCGGCGTCTGGCGGTGACCATCGCGACGGCCGTGCCGAGCAGGACGCTGATCGACACAGCCACTGTGGTGAGTACCGCCACGATCCAGGCGGCAGTCCGCGGTAGGCGGCCCTGGGCAGCCACCTGCTCCCAGTCGGGCATGCCCTGGTCCGGGTAGAGGCGGCCGAATATGCTGAACATCGCGCCCACTCGAGGGTCTGACCGGCACAGGCCAGCCCCGATCAGGCGAAGCTGCCGCTGCTGGCGGCAACTGAGGCTCATTGCGTACTCCTGACTTGCGGCCCGCCGTCGCAGGCTGGGTACAGGCCTCGGTGGGCGGGAGGCCGGGACCCGCACGCATGCGGTCAGCGAGTGGCTCGGCCCGCGGTGTGCTGACTGGCCTCGGCCCGGCAGGCGCTTCCGTTCTCGCGGTCAGCCTCGGTCACGGCGGGGTGAACGAGCGTCACCTCATCGGAGTGATTCGATGCCGGCGCATTCGCTGGCGTCTCGGCCCGGCCGCGGTTGCCATCGACAGGCTCATCGTGGGCTGCGCGCGGAACGTGCGTGGTCATGGTGACCGGATACGCCATGGCCGGCACATCCCTGCCGCGGAAGTGATACCACGTCTCGTTCTGTAGAAGAGATTTTAAATGTCCGAACGGGCCGTGGTATTACGATCCACCTGCGGAAATGCGGTCACCGTCACATGGAAAACCAGGAAATCAGGTTCCCGTATCCCCGCCGCTGATTGCGGCTGTTCGCCGAATTCCCGTCCACATGCGGCTGCCGACGATGACGAGCGAGGTGGGAGCGCCTGTGACGCTGACGCTGGCCGTCACCTGATCGGATCGCAAGTCGATCCGCGAGATGGTGCCGAAGTCCTGTCGGCGACCCAAACCGAACCGGGCCGCGGCGCCTGCGGGTCAGCGCCGGTGCACCTGCCTGGTCAGGCGGCTGGCCGGCCGCGGACAGCCGCCGGTCGCGGCGGCGAGCAGGCCGCGGTCGGTGAGATCACGTGAACCGGGTGATGCTTGTTCACCCTGGCCGGCCCAATCCTGGCAGGCAAGGAGCAGAAGAAAGCGAGGAGGAACGATGGAACCGCCTATCACCGGTCACGATGCCATCAGCCACGACGACCTGCTCGTACACAACTGGCGCGTGTCCCAGCTCACGCGTCTGGGCATTCCCGGGTCACTGGCCGAGATCTATGCCGACCGCATTGACTGGCATCAGGTCGCCCGGCTGGTGCGGCATGGCTGCCCGCCGCATCTCGCCTTGCGCATCGCCCGCTGATGTCAGCCGCGAGGACCGGCCGCGATGACCGTACACATGAACTGGCGTGAGGATGCCGCCTGCCGCGACGCAGATCCGGAACTGTTCTTCCCAATTAGCACGGCCGCGGCCGCGCTGCGTCAGACGGAGGAGGCGAAACAGATCTGCCGAGGCTGCCCGGCGCAAATCCAGTGCCTGGCCTGGGCGCTGGAGAACGGCGTCACCGACGGTGTGTGGGGAGGCGCCACGCCAGGCGAGCGGCGGGTCATCCGGAGCCTATCCAGAAAACGACAACCACTAAGGCAGGTGGCGATGCCGGGAGTTATCACCCAGCAGAGCGCCGAGAACATGGCATCCGTGCGTCGGCTGCTGCGGGAAAAGCAGCCCGGATTCTCCGCGGCATTGGAAATGGCCCTGATGCTGGTGGGACTAGAGATAACCTCGCCTGAAATGCCGGGCCAGATCAGCGTTTCAGTCAGTTCATGACCCGGAGTCACGTGCCGCTGGTAGCAGAAGACCTCGTCCGCGCCGTCTCCGGTCACCGCAGCATCCGTACCGCGGTACAGCCAGCCGGGATGCGCAACGTCCAGGTACATGGCGGGTTCGCCCGCGACTTTGCCACCGCCAATGGCCAAAGGGTCATGGTGGCCGCCCCTACTCACCGGCAGTTCGCCGATCTGGCCAGGACGACCAGGCTCGTCGGCACCTTCGCCTTCCTGGAACGCCTGCTTAACGCGGACTTCTCCACCTGCGGCGACCTTTATACTCATCGAGCGGCCATCGCCACGCTGCTCGCGCCGTGGTTTGCCCGGCGCACCGTGGCCGATCTGGCCGCCGCGTTCGCGGGGACCTCGGTGCCGTGGACGCTCCTGCACGACCTCACCGGCCACCAGGAGTCCCGGCGCTGAGGCAGGAGAAGCGATGGCTCGCAGGATAACCCCAGCGTGACGAGTGCCATCAGTGCGATGATCCGTGTCATCTGTGCAGCTGGAGACGACGTTGCACCAGCGCAGGCTTCTCGTAATCCGTCGGCCGTGGGTTGGGGTTGTCGCTCATTGGCATGACCGCCTTGGTCGCGAGCACGATATCGTCACGGCGGCCGGCCAGCGCCTTGCCGACGATGACCTCGGACTCGCCGGCGGAGTAGACGTCGGCGGTGTCGACGAAGGTGATGCCGGCGTCAAGCGCACGGTGGATGACCCGGATGCTCTGATCGTGGTCCTTGGTGCCCCGCACGCCGAACATCATGGTGCCCAGGCACAGCTGGCTGACCCAGACCCCGGTGGTGCCGAGGCGTCGCTGCTCCATCGTCACTTCGTCTCCTCGATGGTCTCGGGCTCGCGCGGGTTCGCAGGGGATGCCTGCGCGCTCCAGCTGGCGAGGAAGTTCAGGGCCTGTTCGGAGGCGCTGTGGGGTTCGACGGTGTAGGTGATGATGGTCAGGCCGTGGTCTCCGGGCAGGGTGAGCGCTTCGCCGGTGAGTTCGAGGTCGCCGGCGGCGGGGTGGCGCAGGGTCTTGGTGGAGGTGGTGTGGAACTTCACGTTGTGGGCGGCCCACCAGGTGCGGAACTGTTCGCTGCGGGTCGACAGTTCACCGACCAGGTCGGTCAGGCTGCGGTCGTAGGGGTTGCGGCCAGCTTCGACGCGCAGGGCGGCGACGGAGTCGCGTGCGACGACGTCCCACTGGGTGTAGAAGTCGCGCGAGCGCGGGTCGAGGAAGAGGTAGCGGGCAAGGTTGGACCCGGCGGCGCCCTCGGCATAGAGGTCGGCGAACAGAGCCCGCCCGAGCCGGTTGGCGGCCAGGACATCCATGCGGGTGTTGCGGACGTAGGCTGGAGCGCTGATGCTGTCGAGGACGCGCAGCACACCCTCCCGTAGCCGGGGCGGGCTTGAGGAGCGGCGTGGCCTGCCAGCCCCGCGGCCGCCCGGCGCACTGCGCCCCGTATGGCCAGGTGCGCCGGCGAGGGCGGCGAGGTCGAACAGGTGCGTCCTTTCGGCCTCGTCGAGTTGTAGGGCGCGCGCCAGCGCGTCGAGGATCGAGTCAGAGACGCCGGACAGGTTCCCCCGCTCCAGGCGCGTGTAGTAGTCGGTGCTCATGCCGGCCAGCATGGCGACCTCTTCGCGGCGCAGCCCCTTGACGCGGCGCCGGCCACCGTAGAGGGGGATCCCCGCCTGGCCGGGGGTAAGCCGGTCACGGCGGCCGGTGAGGAAGCCGCGGACCTCGTCCCGGTTGTCCATGCCCTCGACCGTACGGCCCGGGCGCGGCGCTAGGGAGGGTTTGGTATTACCGGGAAACGCCGTCACTCCCGCAGGCGCGCGGGAAGGGGTTTGGTGGAGTCAGCGCCGAGGGCTTTCCATCGGGTGGGCAGCCCGCCCCGGAGCGGGGCACCGGCTCCAGCGTCCGCGAGAAGAAGGTGCCGCCGTGTCTGTCCAGGTCCCCACCGTGACCCTCAACAACGGGGCCGAGATGCCGATCCTCGGCTTCGGCGTGTTCCAGATCCCCGCCGAGCAGACCGAGCAGGCCGTCGCCGGCGCTCTGGCCGCCGGCTACCGCCACCTCGACACCGCCGCCTCCTACGGCAACGAGGAAGCCGTCGGCCGCGCCATCGCCGCCAGCGGCATCGCCCGCGGGGAACTGTTCGTCACCACGAAGCTGTGGGTGCAAGACACCGGCGAGGAGAACACCAAGAAGGCCTTCGACGCCTCGCTGCGGCGCCTCGGCCTCGACTACCTCGACCTTTACCTGGTCCACCAGCCTTACGGCGACTACTACGGCTCCTGGCGTGCCATGCGCGCGCTCAGCGAGCAGGGCATGGTCAAAGCCATCGGCGTCGCGAACTTCTACTCCGACCGGCTCGTGGACCTCATCGACCGCACCGGGTTCACCCCGGCGGTCAACCAGATCGAGACCCACCCCTACTTCCAGCGGCAGGCCGACCACCACCTCATGGCCGAGCGTGGGGTCCAGCACGAGTCCTGGGGCGGGTTCGCCGAAGGCCGCAACAACCTGTTCTCCGACCCCACCCTGACCGAGATCGGCGCCGCCCACGGCAAGTCCGTCGCGCAGATCGTGCTGCGCTGGCTCACCCAGCGCAACATCGTCGCCATCCCCAAGTCGGTGCGCCCCGAGCGGATGGCGCAAAACCTCGACGTCTTCGACTTCACCCTCAGCGACGAGCAGATGGCCCGGATCGCCGCCATGGACACCGGCGCCACCCTGTTCTTCGACCACCGCGACCCCGCCATGGTCAGCGCCATCGGCAACCGCCCCATCCACGACTGACGACCCCATCCTCACGGTCATCCCCGGCCTGCGGCTGAGTCCGGACTGGCCGACGAGCAACGACCGGGAGCGCCACCGGCGCCCCGGCGCACCAGCGGGGCCGAGGTCAGCGGTGGTTGTATTCGTCGTCGGTGACGTGCTCGCCCCAGTCGGCTTCGGGCCGCAAGTCGCCGGGGACGGCTTCGGTGATCGAGAGGTGGGTCATGAAGTGGCCGGGTGCGGCGCCGTGCCAGTGCCACTGGTCGGCGGCGGTGTGGACGATGTCGCCCGCGCGGATCTCTTCGATCTGGCCGCCGCGGGGCTGGTGCAGGCCCTTGCCTTCGGTGACGTAGAGGGTCTGGCCGACGGCGTGGGAGTGCCAGGCGGTGCGGGCCGATGGGGTGAACCGGACGGCGCTGACCCGCACGTGGGAGGGCTCTTCGCCGCGGGCGATGGCGTCGATGTAGACGTCGCCGGTGAACCACTCGGCCGGGCCTTTGGCGGTGGGCGGTGCGGGCTGAATGGGCACGGTGTCTCCTTAATGGTCGTTGCTGACCGGGCGTGGCGCTCCCGTGGACAGGTCTGTGCGCCCGGTTGGGGCAGTGGGCACGTTGCCTGGTGTGGCGGCCCAGTTGGCGAGCAGGTCGAGTGCCTGCCGTGCGGGCGAGCCGGGTTCGGCGGTGTAGGCGATGATGGTGAGCCCGGGATCGGCGGCAAGCTCCAGGGCGTCGTAGTCGAGGGTGAGGTCACCAGCGACGGGGTGGTGGAACGGCTGGACGCCGCTGCGGTAGTACTCGACGTCGTGGGCGGCCCAGCGGACCCCGAAGGCTTCGCTGCGGGTGGATAGCTCCCCGACTAGATCGGTCAGCGCGCGGTCGTAAGGGTCGCGGCCAGCTTCGGCGCGCAGGCTGCCCACCGCGGCCGCGGCGATGCCGTCCCAGTCGGCGTAGAACTCGCCTGCGCGGGGGTCGAGGAAGATGAACCGGGCGAGGTTCACCGGCTGCGCCGAGCTTGCGAACACCGGTGAGTACAGCGCGTAGCCGAGCTGGTTCGCCGACAACACGTCCAGCCGCCCGTTACGCACGAACGCCGCCGTCCCGGTCATCGAGTCGAGAATGTGCTGCACGCTGGGGCGGACCCGTTGCCGGGCGGAGCGGCGGCGGGACGGGCGGGCCGCGTTCGCCGTGCGGACAAGGTCGACCAGGTGCTCGCGTTCGACGTCGTCGAGTTGCAGGGCGCGGGCGATGGCGTCCAGCACCTGATCGGAGACGCCGGTGGCGTTTCCGCGTTCCAGGCGGGTGTAGTACTCGATCGAGATCCCCGCGAGCCGCGACACTTCCTCCCGGCGCAGCCCGGGCACCCGCCGGTTGGCGCCGTAGAAACGAAGGCCCGCCTGCTCAGGGGTGATCTTGGCGCGGCGGGTGGTGAGGAACTGGCGGATCTCGCCGCGGACATCGTCTCTCCGGCTCACGACTCCGAGATTACGGGTCGCCGTGGCCGAAGGGAGTCCCTGTCAGTACCCCTATCAGCAGGCTCTCCCTCGCGCCGGAGGTGAGTGGTTGCCTGGAGGTGTCGCCGCGATAACGCGAAGGCGAGACTCCCACCCCAGACCGTTGTCGATGAACCATCACACACGCGCAGGAGAACACGTCCAGTGCCCACACTCTTGATGGCAAACCGGACCCGTGCCAGCCACGACACGCGAGACGAGGCCAGCCCTGGCTTCGCGCTGGCCGCCGCCGTGCTCGGCTTTTTCATGATCACGCTCGACGCGGTGGTCGTGAACGTCGCGCTGCCGTCGATCCGCGACGAGGTCGGCGGCGGGATCAGCGGCCTGCAGTGGGTGCTGGACGGGTACACGCTCATGTTCGCCGCGCTGCTGCTGTCGGCCGGGGCGCTGGCCGACCGGGCCGGTGCGCGGCGGGCGTTCGGGACCGGCCTTTGGGTGTTCGTGGCCGCCTCGGCGGCCTGCGGCCTGGCGCCCGATCTGGGAGCGCTGGTCGCGGCCCGGTTCGTGCAGGGCGCCGCAGCGGCGATGATGATGCCCTCGTCGATGGCTCTGATCGGCCAGGCCTACCCCGACCCGGCCCTGCGAGCACGTGCGGTCGCGGTGTGGGCGATGGGCGCCTCCGTCGCGGCCACCTCCGGCCCCGTGCTCGGCGGGGTGCTGACGTTGGTGTCGTGGCGGCTGATCTTCTTCATCAACCTGCCCGCTGGTGCTATCGCTTTGGCCATGCTGGCCCGGACCCGGCGTTCGACGCCTCGGAATGTGACCTTCGACTGGGCCGGGCAGGCCGCCGCGATCGTGGCGATGGGCGGACTCACCTACGGGGCCATCCAGGCGGGCGCCCAAGGGTTCACCTCCCCGGCCGTGCTCAGCGCCTTTGTGGTGGCGGCCGTAGCGGTGGTGGCCTTCCTGGCGATCGAGGCCCGCGGAACGCACCCGATGATGCCGCTGGGGCTGTTCCGGTCGCGCAACCTCTCGGTGGCGGCAGTGGTCGGGTTCGCGTTCATGGTCGGCTACTACGGGCTGCCGTTTGTGATGAGCTTGTACCTGCAGGAGCTGCGGGGCCTGTCGCCGCTGGCCACTGGCGTGGCCTTCCTGCCGATGATGGTGATCGGTGCGGCGCTCACCCCGTTCAGCGCGCGCATCGCTGAACGGCTGGGCGTGCGGGTGCTTATCACCGGCGGCCTGGTGCTGATGACCACGGGCCTGGTCATCATCGGACTCGCCCCGTCCTCGGCGCCCACCTCGGCGCTGGCCGCGGTGATGATCCTGGTCGGGCTCGCCGGGCCGTTCGTCATGCCACCGGTGACCGCAGTCTTGCTCAACAGCGTTCCCGGGCACCGTGCCGGGGTAGCCAGCGGCGTGTTCAACACCAGCCGCCAGGTCGGTGGCGCACTGGCGGTTGCGGTCTTCGGTGCCCTGCTTGCCAACCGGGCGATGTTCATGCACGGCGTGCAGGTCAGCTTGCTGCTCGCCGCTGCGGTAGCGCTCGCGGCGGCGGCGGCAAGCCTGCTGCTCAAGCCCGGTTACGCCGGACACGAGCTACCGGCTGAACCAGCCTAGACAGCGCCCGCGAGAGTGACCGCGGCCAAGAATGCTTCGACACAGGAGAGGCGAACGCGATGAGAGATTGGACAGCCGGCGAACTGGACACCATTGGTGCCGCCGAGGAGCTTGAAATCGCACCCTTGCGGCCGGATGGCTCACTTCGCCCCTATACCACCATCTGGGTCGTCCGGGTCGGCGGCGACCTATATGTGCGGTCCTGGCGGGGACGGGATGGCGCTTGGTTCCGTGCGGCGCTACAACGCCCCGAGGGCGGCATCCGGACCGTAGGCATCGAGCGTGACGTCACCTTCGCCGAACCCGATCACGCCGATCATGACGCCATCGACCGGGCTTACCGCGGCAAATACGCCCGGTACGCCAGCACCTACGTCGATCCGATGATCAGTCCCAGAGCCAAGGCAGCGACGCTGCGGCTCACTCCCCGCTGACAGCCAACGGGCGGACAGCGCCCCACAACCAGTTTCAGACCGCCCGTCACGATTTAGTGAAAGGACAGCACCATGCGCGGAGCTATGCTCTATGCCCCCCTGGATATCCGCGTCGAAAACCGCGCCGACCCGAAGATCACCGAGCCCACGGACGCGATCATCCGGCTCTCCGCGACCTGCGTGTGTGGCTCTGACCTGTGGCCCTACCGCGGAATCGAGACCATGGACGGGCCGACCCCAATCGGCCACGAGTACGTCGGTGTCGTCGAAGAGACCGGCAGCGATGTCCACACGATTAAACCCGGCCAGTTCGTGATCGGCTCGTTCTTCGCCTCCGACAACACCTGCCCGATCTGCCAGGCCGGATACCAGTCCTCGTGCATCCACCGCGAGCCGATAAACCCGCTGGGGGCTCAGGCGGAGTATCTGCGGGTGCCGCTGGCCGACGGGACCCTGGTCGCCACGCCAGGCACTCCAGATGACGACCTGATCCCCAGCCTGCTCGCGGCCTCCGACGTGCTCGGCACCGGGTGGTTCGGCGCCGTCGCCGCCGAGGCCGGGCCCGACAAAACTGTCGCGGTCGTCGGAGACGGCGCCGTCGGCCTGCTCACGGTCCTCGCCGCCAGGCGACTCGGCGCCGAGCGCGTCATCGCGATGAGCCGCCACGAGCCCCGCCAGCAGCTCGCCCGCGAGTTCGGCGCCACCGACATCGTCACCGAACGCGGCGACGACGGCGTCGCCCGGATCAAGGACCTCACCGGCGGGCTCGGCGCTCAGTCGGTCATCGAGGCCGTCGGCACCCAGGAATCGATTATGCAGGCCATCCGCTCCACCCGCCCCGGCGGCCACATCGGCTACGTCGGCGTCGCCCACGGCGTCGAGCTGCCCGGCGAAGAACTGTTCTTCTCCCACGTGCACCTGCACGGCGGCCCCGCCCCGGTCCGCCGGTTCCTGCCTGAATTGATCGGCCTCATCTGGAACAGGACCATCAACCCGGGCCAGGTCTTCGACCTTGAGCTGCCCCTGGAACAGGCAGCGGAGGGATACAGGGCCATGGACGAGCGCCGAGCCATCAAGACGCTCCTGCGCCCCTAACCCCGCGGTCGTGCTCGTTCCGTGCGTCCGATCGACCGCCAAACCACCGGCAGTCACGGTCACGGCCCACGCCAAAAGCCCCATAACCTGCAACCGGCAAGCTACGGGGACCGCGCGGCGCAGATTAGACAGATCTGCGCGGGGATATCGCAGTCGCTACGCGCAGGCAGCGCGCGCATAGCGGCGGTTCCGGAGTGCCTAAGACGGAGTCGTCCGGGATGGGTAGGGCCGGGAACCGCGGGGCCGCACGAGCGTTCAAGATGGTTCCCGTGGCCGCGGGTAGCGTCTGGCGGGTGACCGGAATCGAGCCAGGACATGCCGGGATGCTGACCGGATTCGCTGGCCTGTCCACGCCGCTGGTAGCCGACGCCTGCATTCGCCGGAAAGTGCCGCTGCGGGTCGCGCCGCCTGGCATCGGCGCAGTCATCCCCGGGCGGCAGGTCGCTGGTCGTGCGCTGCCGGCCCGCCACTACGGGAGTGTCGATGTGTTCTTGGAGGCGTTCAGCAGCGCCAGATACGGCGATGTGCTGGTCGTCGACAACGGCGGGCGCGCCGATGAGGCCTGCGTCGGCGACCTGGTCGTGCTGGAGGCGCAGGCGGCGGGCCTGGGCGGGGTGGTGGTATGGGGCCTGCACCGCGACACGCCCGAACTGACCCAGATCGGCCTGCCGGTGTTCAGCTACGGCCGCTGCCCAGCCGGGCCGGTCCGCCTCGATGAGCAGGAGCCATCCGCGCTAGCCAGCGCACGGTTCGGGTCATGCCTGATCACCGGCGCCGACATCGTGCTAGGCGACGACGACGGCGTCGTGTTCATCGCGTCCGCTCAGGCAGCCGAAGTCCTGGCCACAGCCCGGCAGATCGCCCAGGCCGAACGGGACCAGGCGCGCAAGATCCAGGCCGGCCAAACCCTGCGCCAGCAGACCACCTTCGGGCAGTACCTGGCGCGGCGCGCCGCCGAACCGTCATACACCTTCCGGCGGCATTTGCGGCAGATCGGCGGGGCCATCGAGGAGTAGCCAAGCCGGGACCAGTAGCGGCAAAGAGTAAGAGTACGCCTATCGCCGAGTGTGGCGTGACGACTGGGCCTGGGTATTTGGCAGCGGGCCCGCTCCGAACGCCCCTTCTGGCGTCGCGTGGCGTTGGCGATCGGTGCGCGCCGTGCGGGTGGCTGGCGAGCGGGTCCGCGGCTGGAGGGGATCGGGTGCGGGGGCCTGGCGTGCCGGTGCGCGGGCGGCAGCTGCCGGCGCGTGGCCCGGCCTTTTACGCTTTACGGGTGGAGACGCTGGCGTTCTTGTTCACCGATATCGAGGGCTCGACGGCGCTGCTGGGTCGGCTGGGGGACGACGGGTACGCGCGGGTGCTGGCGCGTCATCACGCGCTGATCCGGTCGGCGCTGGCCGCGCACGGCGGCCGGGAGGTGGATACGCCGGGGGATGGGTTTTTCGCGGTGTTTTCCTCGCCGCGGGGGTGCGTGGCGGCGGTGCTGGATATGCAGCGGGCGCTGGCGGCCCATGAGTGGCCGGGCGGGGAGCGGGTGCGGGTGCGGATGGGCATCCATTGCGGGGAGGCGGCGCGGACGGCGGCCGGGCTGGTGGGGCTGGAGGTGCACCGGGCCGCCCGGGTGGCGGCGGCCGGGTACGGGGGGCAGGTGCTGGTCTCGGAGGCGGCGACGGTGCTGGTCCGGGACGGGCTGCCGCCGGGTGCGGCGCTGGCCGACCTGGGCACCCACCGGCTGAAGGACCTGGGCCGCCCGGAACGGATCTTCCAGCTGACCGGGCCGGGCCTGCAAACTGAGTTCCCGCCGCTGCGGTCGCTGGGCAACCCGGCGCTGCCGAACAACCTGCCGGCCCAGCTGTCGTCGTTCGTGGGCCGGGGCCGGGAGGTGGCCGAGGTGCGAGCGCTGGTGGAATCCGCGCGGCTGGTCACGCTGGCCGGGGCGGGCGGGTGCGGCAAGACCCGGCTGGGGCTGCAGGTAGCCGCGGAGCTGCTGGACGGGTCCGGGGACGGGGTGCGGCTGGTGGAGCTGGCCGCGGTCACCGACGAGGACGCGGTGGCGCCGGCCATCTCGCAGGCG
>JASIGD010000066.1 GCA_030045295.1 Streptosporangiaceae bacterium | reverse complement strand
GGTCGGCGGCGGCGGGGCGCCCGGTGTCCCGTTGCCCAGCGCGGCGGTGAGCCTGCCCGAGTCCCTGGCCGGGCCGCTGCGCCGCGGCGAGGCGGCCTCCCGCGGTAAGGTCCCCGCCGTGGTCGGCCGGATTGAGGCTGGCCGGCTCCTGCTCGACCTGCGTTCGGTGTCACCGGACGACGACCGCCGCCTGGTCGACGCGGTCCGCGCCGCCGCCCGCCGGGCGTAGCTCCCGGAAACCGCCGCCATGCAGGTCATCGCCACCGCGGGACACGTGGACCATGGCAAGTCCGCGCTGGTCCGGGCGCTGACGGGGATGGAACCTGACCGGTGGGCCGAAGAGCGGCGCCGGGGACTGACGATCGACCTCGGGTTCGCCTGGATGAAGCTGCCCGGCGGGGAACGCCTGGCCTTCGTGGACGTGCCGGGCCACGAGCGGTTCGTGCCGAACATGCTGTCCGGCATCGGTCCGGTCCCCGCCGTGCTGTTCGTGGTCGCCGCGGACGGCGGCTGGATGCCGCAGTCAGCCGAGCACCTGGCCGCCGTCGACGCGGTCGGCATCCGGCACGGCCTGCTCGCCGTGACCCGCTCCGACCTGGCCGATCCCGGCCCCGCGACGCGGCAGGCGGCGGAGAAGATCGCCGCGACCAGCCTGGGCGCCGTCGACGCGGTCGCGGTGAGCGCGGTGACCGGCGCCGGACTACCCGAACTGCGGGCGGCGCTGGCGCGGCTGGCCGCCTCACTGCCCGTTCCGGACGCCGCCGCGCCGGTCCGGCTGTGGGTGGACAGATCGTTCAGCATCAGGGGGAGCGGCACGGTGGTCACCGGCACGCTGCCCGCCGGGACGGTCTCGACCGGCCAGGAGCTGCTGCTCACCCCGTCCATGCGCCCGGCCAGGATCCGGGGCATCGAGTCGATGAACGAGCCGGTGACGTCGGTCAGCGGGGTAGCCAGGGTGGCGCTGAACCTGCGCGGCGTTCCGGCGGACGTTCCGGCCCGGGGGATGGCCCTGGTGGGCACGGGCCGCTGGACGATGGCCAGGCTGGCCGACGTCAGGGTGTCGCTGCCGCAGCGACTGCGGCTGCCGCCGGAGATGACCCTGCACATCGGATCCGCCCGCGCACTGGCCCGGATCCGCCCGCTGGGAGATCCCGATCTCGCGATAGCCCGCCTGACCCTCAGGGACCCGTTGCCGCTGCACGTGGGCGACCGCGTGCTGCTCCGCGACCCGGGCAGCGCGGGCGTCATGATCCTCGGAGCCACGGTGCTCGACGTGACGCCACCCGCGCTCGCGCGGCGCGGAGCGGCGGCGGCCGCAGGGCGTGAGCTGGCGGGCTGGCCGGACGTCCCGGCCGCAGCCGACCTGCTGCGCCGGCACGGGCTGTTGCAGGCGAGGGCGGTGGCGGCCATGGGGCTCACCGGCGCTCCGCCGCCCGTGGCCGCCGGATGGCTCGCCGATCCCGGACGCTGGAGCGACCTGCGCCGTCGCCTAGCCGAAGAGGTCGCCGCGTACGTCCGGCGCGAACCGCTCGCGATCGGCTTGCCACCTGAAGCGGCCCGGGCCGCCCTCCGGCTGCCGGACCGGATCCTGGTCGAGGCGCTGGCCGCCGCGCCCGCCGGGGAAGGAACCCAGCCGCGCGTGCGGCTGCTCGGCGGTTACCTGCGGCTGGCGGCGGACGAGAAAGCCGGCCCGACCCCGCGCCGGGAAGCCCGGGACCGGACGGCCGGAGAGGGCCGGGAGCAACGACCCCGGAAGCCCCCGGAGCCGCTTGCTTCGCTGCCTGCGCCGGTGGCCGCGGGCGTCAAAGCGGTGCTGGCGGACCTCGCCGATGCGCCGTTCATGGCCCCGGAGGCGGGACGGCTGCGTGAGCTTGGCCTGGATGCGCGCGCGATCGCGGCGGCCGCGCGGGCGGGCCTTTTGCTGCGGGTGACCGAGCAGGTCGTGCTGGCTCCGGGCGCCGACGCGAAGGCGGCGCGGACGCTCGCGGGACTGCCGCAGCCGTTCACCGCGGCCGAGGCCAGGCAAGCGCTGGGGACCACCCGGCGGGTCGTGATCCCGCTGCTGGAATTCCTTGACCGCGCCGGGATCACCCAGCGCCTGCCGGACGATCGCCGCCGCCTGCGCTCAGGCGGATAGCCACACCGCGGTATCGGGCGGCAGGCTGCCGTCGGAGGGCAGCAAGTCCGGATCGCTGGCCAGCAGGACCTCGCGGCGCGGCGGAAGCGGTACGGCGGACGGGCCGAAGTTCGCGGCGAAGATGAATCCCGGCTCCCTGGTGAAGCACAGCAGACCTGCGCCTTCGGCGTCCTCCGGGCCGTCGAGCCAGCGCAGCGGGCCACCGCCAAGGGCCGGGTGGTCGCGGCGCAGCCGGAGCGCGGCCCGGTACAGGGCAAGGAACGAGCCCGGGTCGTCGGCCTGCGCCTCGACGCTGTAGTCGCCCCATCCGGGCGGCTGGGGGAGCCACGGAGGCGCGACGGACGAACCGTCCTCCGCCTGGGAGAAGCCGAAGTTAGCGCCGGTGCGGGACCAGGGGATGGGCACTCGGCAGCCGTCGCGGCCGGGCCTGCGTCCCCCGGTGCGCCAGAAGGTCGGGTCCTTCCGCGCGTCATCGGGCAGATCCGTGACCTCCGGCAGGCCCAGTTCCTCGCCCTGGTAGATGTAGGCGGACCCGGGCAGGGCGAGCAGCAGCAACGCCATGGCTCGCCCGCGCCGGGCGCCGACTTGGGCGTTCTGCTGTCCGATGGCGACCAGCTTGTTGATCATTTCCGGCGTGTATCCCTCGTCCAGCTGATAACGGCTCACGGGCCTGGGCACATCGTGGTTGCCGATCACCCAGGGCGCGCGGGATCCGTCGGCCAGCGCGAGGATGTTATCGACGGCGAGGCGGAGCGAGGTCGCCTGCCAGCGCGCCAGGATCAGCTGGAAGTTGAAGACCTGAGGCAGGCCGTCGTGCGCGAGATAAGGAAGCAGGGTTTCCGGCACGTCGTACCAGACTTCGCCGATGGCCGTCCGCGCCCCAGGGAACCCGCTCGCCGGGTACGAGTCCAAGATGGCCCGCCAGGACCGGTAAAGCTGTTGCAGCTCCGGCCGGTGGCGATAGGCCGAGGGCCCGTTCAGCGGCCGCTGAGTCTGGTCCGGGTCGGGGTCATCGGGCAGGTCCGGATCTTTGAACATGCCCCACGCCACGTCCACCCGCAGGCCGGCCGCGCCGCGGTCGAGCCAGAACCTGGTCACGCTCTCGAACATGGCGCGAACGTCCTCGTCACGCCAGTTCCAGTCCGGCTGCCCCTGGTCGAACAGGTGCAGGTACCACTGCCCGGGGCGGCCGTCCGCCTCCGTCACCCGGCTCCACGCGGAGCCGCCGAACGAGGATCTCCAGTTGTTCGGCGGCAACTCGCCGCCCGGGCCGCGCCCGTCGCGGAAGATGAACCGGGCTCTTTCCGCGCTGCCCGGAGCCGCTGCCAGCGCGGCCCGGAACAGCGGGTGCGCGCTCGAGCAGTGATTGGGCACCAGATCGATGATCACCCGGATCTGGTGCGCGGCGGCCTCCTTGACCAGCGCGTCGAAGTCCGCCATGGTGCCGAGCCGCGGATCGACCGCGGAATAGTCGCTGACGTCGTAGCCGCCGTCGGCCAGCGGTGAGGGATAGAAGGGAGTGAGCCAGATGGCGTCCACCGCGAGATCGGCCAGGTACGGCAGCCGGGACCGCAGCCCGGGCAGGTCGCCCACGCCGTCGCCGTCCGCGTCGGCAAAGCTGCGCGGGTATACCTCGTAGACGACCGCATCCTCCCACCACGCATGCCCGTTACCGCTCACTCGTCTCCCTTCACCGGCCAGCCTCACCGCATCTTACGGGCTGGCAGGCCGGCGCCCGCCCGGGGTCAGTAGAGTCGACGCGGAGGCGTCTGGGTGCCTGGTGGCCCCCCCAGTCTTCAAAACTGGTGAGCGCTGCACCGCGGCGCTGGCGGGTTCGATTCCCGTCCGCCTCCGCGAGCTTCTGCCCCCGGGGATGCGGCCGGGGCGGCCCGCCGGAGGGCTGGGAGGCCACCGTCGCCGCGACGTGACCGGCCGGCGTCGCCCCTCGGCGACCTCCCGCGTTCGGACCTGTGGAATGCGCTACGCCGCGCCGCCGAGCCCTCCGACCGGAACAGCGAGCTCGTAGCTTGTTCCCTGGTGAATCGCGAGGTAAATCCGGTCGCGGAGGGAGTTGGCGGCCTCGTTGGTGAGCGTCCTTTCCAGGTCGCGCAGCACGACCCGCACCAGCAGGTTCTTCTGCCCCGGCCTGGCCCCGAGACGGCCAGCCGCTGATGCCGGCAGCCGTTCGTAGGGAGTGGCGGAAAGCACTCGCACCTCCTCGACGCAGGGCGCGTCAGCGCCAAGGGCGTCCCGGACCCGGTCCCCGAGGGTCTCCTCATCCTCGTCTGCGGATACCGCGACCGAAAGATCGCGCGAGATCGGAGGCATGGACGATACCGCCCGGTACCTGGCCAGATCAAGCATCTGGTGCGCGATCCGGGGATCGGCCGACCGCAGCAGGCGGATGTCCGGGATGCCTTTGATCAGCATGAGCATCCGGTCAAGGCCCATGCCGAGGGCCAGGCCGCTGCGACCGGCGAGCCCGGCGCCGGCCAGGACGCCGGGGTCGGCGAGTCCGCACTCCCAGACCTCCACCCAGTGGCCGCCGGTGAGCACGTCGACCTGGCGGCCGTGCCGGGTATACGGGTGGGTTCTCGCCTCCTGGCGGGAGGGCAGGTCCGGGGTGAGCGCGTCAAGCAGATGCGAGATCATCTCGTCCATGTCCGCGTCCGTCGTGGCACGGCGCGTGATCCGCCACAGGTCGAGCTGATGGGGAGTGCCGCTGTGCTGCCAGTCGATGGCGTCCCTGCGGTACACGATCCCCGGGCAGACCAGCAGCACGTCATCGAGCGGGTCTCGGGCCAGCTGGCCGAGTGCGGGCGGGATCATGGCGGTGGAGTGGCTGCGGAGCATCTGCGTGTCGCTCACGTAGCGGGTGTAACGGGTTTCTCTGGTGATGGCGCCGGCGGCATAGCCGAGACGGTCGTAGTTGTCGGTGACCGGCACGATCCTGGGACCCGGGCACCAGCGAACGTCACAGCACCAGGCACGCGACAGCGCCCGGACGATCCGGTCGATGAGAAGCTGGATGGCGTGCGGGCCCTGCCGGGGATCGGACAGATCCCGGACGTCAAGAGCAGCCTGCAGCTGCTCGGGGTCAAGGTGGGCAACTGAGCTGGACACGGTGACTCCTCCTCTAGGCGAACGTGGCGGGGGAAGTCCCTCCCGGCCCTGAGCTCACCTGGGCGAAGCCGTCTTGCTAACGCGGCGAAGCGCTCCCGGTGGCCCACCGAGGGGCCGGGAGGCGGGAAAATCGCCGCGCCGCAATACCAGTCACAGTTTCAGAATAACCGATACACGCCGTGTCGTCGGCGGCCCGTTCCCGGTCGCCGTCGCGGACCGGTCGGCCGACCGAGATCGGGCGCGGCGGCGGGTAGTGAGGGGGGCGCCGCCGCGCGCTTGCCACGCTAGTCCTCTGTCGCGCCAAGTGCGAACACCTTCCGGCGCGTGTCGGGTGCGCCGGCCACGCCCCGGCACGCCAGGAGACTGCGGCTGACGGCGCGCCTCGGGCCGCAGGAACCCCAGCGGAACATCAAGCAGGCAGGGGTTGTTCACCCCGCATGATCCAGGATGGTTTTGCCGAGATGATCGGTGGGCAGCGGCAAGGGGTGCTGGTCACCCTGCGAAAGGACGGGCGGCCGCAGCTGTCCAACGTCAACTACGGATGGGACGCGGAGACGCAGACCATCCGGATCTCCACCACGGACGACCGGGCCAAAACCCGCAACCTGCGCCGCGACCCTCGGGCCAGCTTCTACGTGACCAGCGGCGATTTCTGGTCATACGTGGTGGTGGACGGGCATGCCGAGCTGTCGGATGTGGCCAAGGACACACACGACGCCGCCGTCGAGGAACTAGTCGGCCTGTACCGCGCGGTGCAGGGCGAGCATCCGGACTGGGCCGACTTCCGCGCCGCGATGGTCCGCGACCAGCGCCTGGTCGTCCGCATCCGGGCCGAGCGGGCGTACGGTGCGGTCAGGCGTTGACTGCCTGGGCCGGCGCTGATTACGAGCCGGACCGTGGAGGTGAGCATAGGCTAAGACGATGCTGTCTGACTCATTCGGGCGGGTCGCGACCGACTTGCGAGTTTCGCTCACCGACCGGTGTAACCTGCGGTGCGCGTACTGCATGCCGCCCGAAGGACTGGACTGGCTGCCGTCTCCCGAGCTGCTTACCGACGACGAGGTGGTGCGGCTGATCCGCGTGGCGGTTGAGCTGCTCGGCATCCGCGAGGTCAGGTTCACCGGGGGTGAGCCGCTGCTGCGCCGCGGGTTGGCCGGGATCATCGCGCGTACGGCGGAACTGAGCCCGCGGCCGGAGATCTCGCTCACCACCAACGCGATAGGGCTGGCGCGCACCGCCCGGGCGCTGCGCGCGGCAGGGCTCGACCGGATCAACGTGTCGCTGGACACGCTGCGGCCGGAAACGTTCCGGAAGCTGGCTCGCAGGGACAGGCTGCCGGACGTGCTCGACGGCCTGGCCGCCGCGGCCGAGGCCGGCCTGACCCCGGTCAAGGTCAACGCGGTGCTGATGCGCGACCTCAACGACGACGAGGCCGTTCCG
>JASIGD010000529.1 GCA_030045295.1 Streptosporangiaceae bacterium | reverse complement strand
GCGGTGACTTAGCCGGCCCGGCGAAATACCGGCGGGTCCGGCCGGCGTTGCGCCAGATGACGCGATTGGTGGGTAAGTGGCGTCAGGCGCGTCCGGTACAAGGTAAGGTCAATTCCGGTCGCCGTCCGACGGACAGGGTACGCGCGCAGGCGCGCAGCCGGCCTCACCGGTTAGCGATCGACGGGTTCCGCGGTTGCAAGGGCGGGGCTCGAGGCCCAAGAGCACAGTTAGGGAGTTGTTTGGAATGGCTCAGGGCACCGTCAAGTGGTTCAACCCGGACAAGGGATACGGTTTCATCGCCGTCGACGGTGGCAAGGACGTCTTCGTCCACTTCTCAGCGATCCAGTCGGATGGCTACCGCACCCTCGAAGAGGGCCAGCGGGTCGAGTTCGAGATCACGCAGAGCGACCGGGGCGCGCAGGCCGACAAGGTCGTCGTAGTCTCCTAGTCCGCTCGCGGCCGCGGCCCCGGCCGCGGCCGCGGATCTGCCGGGTTCAACTGGCGGCCCGGCCCCACCTGGGGCCGGGCCGGTCTGGTTTCTCCGCTCCGTTTGCACTCTCCCTATGAGAGTGCTAAACATGGTGCTGGCACTCTGCTCAGTCGAGTGCCAGCATCATGGCGGGATCGGGCGATGAGGCATGATCTCGCGGCAGGAAGGGACTGTCCGCGGGGGGTGCCGGCCGTCGCGGGCGTCGGCTCGATCCGCGCATACGCCACGGAGGACTGGAGCCAATGGCAGCGAAGATGATCGCGTTTGACGAGGACGCCAGGCGCGGCCTCGAGCGCGGTATGAACCAGCTCGCCGACGCCGTGAAGGTAACCCTCGGCCCGAAGGGCCGGAACGTGGTTCTCGAGAAGAAGTGGGGCGCACCCACGATCACCAACGATGGCGTGTCCATCGCCAAGGAGATCGAACTCGAGGACCCGTGGGAGAAGATCGGCGCCGAGCTCGTCAAGGAAGTAGCAAAGAAGACCGACGACGTGGCCGGCGACGGCACGACGACGGCCACCGTCCTGGCCCAGGCGCTGGTCCGCGAGGGCCTGCGCAACGTCGCGGCGGGCGCCAACCCGATGTCCCTGAAGAAGGGCATCGAGGCGGCCGTCGAGCGGGTCAGCGAGGAACTGTCCAAGGTCGCCAAGGAGGTGGAGACCAAGGAGCAGATCGCCGCCACGGCCTCCATCTCGGCCGCCGACCCGGCCATCGGCGAGATGATCGCCGAGGCGATGGACAAGGTCGGCAAGGAAGGCGTCATCACCGTCGAGGAATCCAACACCTTCGGCCTGGAGCTTGAGCTCACCGAGGGCATGCGGTTCGACAAGGGGTACATCGCGCCGTACTTCGTCACCGACCCCGAGCGGCTCGAGGCCGTCCTGGAGGACCCGTACATCCTGGTCGTCAACTCCAAGATCTCGGCCAACAAGGACCTGCTGCCGCTGCTGGACAAGGTCGTGCAGTCCGGCAAGCCGCTGGTCATCATCGCCGAGGACGTCGAGGGCGAGGCCCTGGCGACCCTGGTGGTGAACAAGATGCGCGGCCTGTTCAAGTCGGTGGCGGTCAAGGCCCCCGGCTTCGGCGACCGGCGCAAGGCCATGCTCGGCGACATCGCGATCCTGACCGGCGGCCAGGTCATCAGCGAGGAAGTCGGCCTGAAGCTGGACAGCGCCGACCTGGACGTGCTCGGCCGGGCGCGCAAGGTCGTGGTCACCAAGGACGAGACCACGATCGTGGACGGCGCGGGCGACCCGGATCAGATCGCCGGGCGGGTCAACCAGATCAAGACCGAGATCGAGAACACCGATTCCGACTATGACCGCGAGAAGCTGCAGGAGCGGCTGGCCAAGCTGGCCGGCGGCGTCGCGGTCATCAAGGCCGGCGCGGCCACCGAGGTGGAGCTGAAGGAGCGCAAGCACCGCATCGAGGACGCGGTGCGCAACGCCAAGGCCGCGGTGGAAGAAGGCGTCGTGGCCGGCGGCGGCGTCGCGCTGCTCCAGTCGGGCCACAGCGCCTTCGACAAGCAGCTCGACCTGACCGGCGACGAGGCGACCGGCGCGTCCATCGTCCGCCGGGCGCTGGAGGAGCCGCTGAAGCAGATCGCGGTCAACGCCGGCCTCGAGGGCGGCGTGGTGGTCGAGAAGGTCAAGACGCTGAAGGCCGGGCACGGGCTGGACGCGCAGACCGGCAAGTACGTCGACATGTTCAAGGCCGGGATCATCGACCCCGCGAAGGTCACCAGGTCGGCGCTGCAGAACGCGGCGTCGATCGCGGGCCTGTTCCTCACCACGGAGGCCGTGATCGCGGAGAAGCCGGAGAAGGAGAAGGTGCCCGCCGCCCCGGGCGGCGGCGCCGACATGGACTTCTGATCCGGAAACCAACGGTAGCCGGGACGGCCCGGGGATCACCCCCCGGGCCGTCCCGGGTTTCTGCCCGGGTTACCGGCCGGCGATACGAGGCTGCGCTCACCAGGCCCGACCGATAGCCTTAGACATGCCCATAGCATCCGTCGGTCACCTGATCGCTGGTTGTTTTTAGTTCTCTTCAACGTGAGGTCTGCGCGTGCCTACCGGCAAGGTCAAGTGGTACGACTCCGACAAGGGGTACGGCTTCATCGCCCGTGACGACGGCGGCGAGGTCTTCGTTCATTCATCGGCGCTCCCTTCGGGGGCCACCGCGCTGCGTCAGGGGCAGCGGGTGGAGTTCGGGGTGGCCGAGGGACGCAGGGGGGCGCAGGCGCTCCAGGTCCGGATTCTCGAGCCGCCGCCCACCGTGGCGGTCGGCAAGCAGGCGCGGAAGAAACCGGACGAGATGATCGTGATCGTCGAGGACCTGATCAAGCTGCTCGACGACGTGTCGAACACGTACCGCCGCGGCAAGCATCCGGACGCCCGCGAGGCGAAGAAGATCGCCGCCGTGCTGCGCGCCGTCGCCGACGACATCGAGCCCTAGCGGGCTGCTAGCGCGCGGCGCGCGGCCGGGCCGGACGGGGCTCGGCGTTGCGCCGCTGGGCGAGGATGCGGCGCCTGCGCCGGCCGACGATCAGGACCAGCGCGGCGGCCAGCAGCGCCGCGGCGATGGCCAGGCCCGCCTGGCCGCTGTTGAGCATCGACACGAGCACCCCGGCCAGGCCGCCGGCCACGTTGGCGACCGCGTTCAGGGTCTCGGAGACCGCGAACGTCGAGGACCGGATCTCGTCGCCGATCTCGCGCTGCACGATCGAGTCCTGCGCCAGCTTGGCCAGGGAGGCGCACAAGATCGCGGCGAACGCCACGGCGATCACGGCCGGCAGGCCGAAGAAGAACGCGGCGAGGGCCGCGACCACCGGCGCCACGGCGAGCGTCGAGAACATGATCAGCTGCGGTGCCCGGGACTTGAGCAGCGACCCGAGGGCCATCGCGACGATGCTGCCCGCCGCGACGGCGAACGCCAGCACGGCCAGGGCGAAGTGCTTCGACACGCCGAAGTGCACGGTCTGCAGCAAGAACGCGAAGAAGAAGAACGTGTAGCCGGAGAACGCGCG
>JASIGD010000528.1 GCA_030045295.1 Streptosporangiaceae bacterium | reverse complement strand
TGCGCGATTTTGGCCACCGAACGGACGGTGGTGACTTCTTCGACACAATCCGGATCGTCTTCCGCGGCGGACGCGAGGAGGCGGCTGCGGCGGCCGAGCGTGCGCGGACCGCGGGCTACGACCTCTACCTGGCCCCGGACGGCGCGCTGCAGGCCAGCTGCGACGAAACCACCACCGACGACCAGCTGCGCGAGGTGGTAGCCGCGATCTGCCAGCTGGAAAAGCCCGCTGACGTGGAGCTGGCCGCCGGCTCGCCCGATGTGCTGCCCGGTTCGCTGCGGCGGACGTCGGCGTTCCTCACCCACCCGGTGTTCAGCGAGCACCGGAGCGAGACCGCCATGCTGCGCTACCTGCGGCGGCTGGCCGACTTCGACGTCGCCCTGGACCGGTCCATGATCCCGCTCGGCTCCTGCACGATGAAGCTGAACGCGGCGGCCGAGATGGAACCGATCAGCTGGCCCGGATTTGCCGGGCTGCACCCGTTCGCGCCGGCCCCGCAGGCCGGAGGCTACCTGGAGCTGATCGAATCGCTCGAGGTCAGGCTGGCCAAGCTGACCGGCTACGACGCGGTGTCCGTGCAGCCGAACGCCGGCTCGCAGGGCGAGCTGGCCGGCCTGCTCGCGATCCGCGGCTACCACGCGTCGCGCGGCGAGCAGGACCGCGACGTCTGCCTGATCCCCGAGTCGGCGCACGGCACCAACGCGGCCAGCGCGGTGCTGGCCGGGCTGCGCGTCGCGGTCGTCAAGTGCGGCTCGGACGGCGCCATCGACCTGGGCGACCTGCGCGCCAAGCTGCAGGCGCACGACCGGCAGGTGGCCGCGATCATGCTCACCTACCCGTCCACGGCCGGCGTCTACGAGCAGAACGTGCGCGCCGTCTGCGACACGGTGCACGCGGCGGGCGGCCAGGTCTACATCGACGGCGCGAACCTCAACGCGCTGGTCGGGGTGGCCACCCTGCCGTCGTTCGGCGCCGACGTGTCGCACCTGAACCTGCACAAGACGTTCTGCATCCCGCACGGCGGCGGCGGTCCCGGCGTGGGCCCGGTCGCCGTCCGCGCGCACCTGGCCGACTTCCTACCCGGGCGCGGGATCACCGGCCCGGTAGCGGCCGCGCCCTACGGGTCGGCGGGCATCCTGCCCATCTCGTGGGCGTACATCGCGATGATGGGCGCAGCCGGGCTCCGCCGGGCCACCGGAGTCGCGGTACTATCCGCCAACTACGTCGCCCGGCGGCTGGCGCCGCACTACCCGGTGCTCTACACCGGGCGGAACGGCCTGGTCGCGCACGAGTGCGTCATCGACCTGCGCCCGCTGGCCAAGGACACCGGCATCACCGTGGACGACGTGGCCAAGCGGCTGATCGACTACGGGTTCCACGCGCCCACCATGTCGTTCCCGGTGCCCGGCACGTTCATGATCGAACCCACCGAGAGCGAGAGCCTGCGCGAGCTCGACCGGTTCTGCGACGCGATGATCGCGATCAGGTCCGAGATCGGGCGGGTGGCCTCCGGCGAGTACGACGCCCACGACAACCCGCTGAAGAACGCCCCGCACACCGCCGAGATGCTCATCGCGGAGGAGTGGAAGCACCCCTACGACCGGGCGGAGGCGGCGTACCCGGCCGGCGCTGACCGCCGGGCCAAGTACTGGCCGCCGGTGCGCCGTATCGATCAGGCCTACGGGGACAGGAACCTGATGTGCGCCTGCCCGCCGCCCGAGGCCTTCGAGATTGGGTAGCGAGCGGAGCCCGAGACGGCCTGCGCCCGGAAGCTCCGTCCTGGCCCGTATGTCGCGATCGTCACGGTGAGCAGGAAGGGGCTCGTTGGCGCAACGTGCCCCACCTGAGGGGCTCGTTGGCGCAACGTACCCCTTGCCGGGTCCAGCCCGATCCCGGACTGCGCCTACTTGAGCCAGGGCCGAGGCTCCGGCCTGCGGTTCCCCGGAGGTTAACCGGGCCGGTACCTGCGGTGCAGTTCGCTCACCTCGGCCAGCACGCGGTCGCGGGCCGTCGCGGGGTCCAGGCCGAGGCTAGGCAGCGTGGCCGCGGCGAACTCCCCGCGCGGGTTACGCTCGGCGACACGCAGCAGGCCGAGGAGCAGATGCTCGGTACCGAGGTAGTTGTGGCGGAGCGCTCGCGCCTCCTTCAGGGCCAGCGCCAGCGAAAGCTTGACCTGGTCATTCAGCGGCACCCTGCCCCCGGTCCAGTTAAGCGGGCCCTTGTAGGTGAGCGGCACGCGCTCCAGCGCGCCCGGCCCGAAACTCTCCTCGATCCTGCGCTTGATCTCATCCAGGTCGATGCCGATGGCCGCCAGCGCCTCGGCATCGTCGCGGGCCGCGTCGTCCAGTGGCCCATGGCCAGCGCGAGTGGCCTTCGCCAGTTCGCCCTCGACGCCCGCGGCGTCCACGCCCAGGCCGGTCAGCGCCCTGGCCGCTACGCCGTCCGTGGTGACCAGCCCGTACAGCATGTGTATCGGCCGGACCTCGTCATCGCCGTGCTCGATGGCCGTGGTCTTGGCGAGGATCACCACGCTCCTGGCCTTGTCGGTGAATCGTTCGAACATCGTCAGGGATCCCCTCGGGTCAGCGCAGGCGCGCGCGGCCGCGGGCGGGATGGCCGCCGCCCGACCGCCGCGCGTGCTTCTTGTGGACGGCCTGCCGGGACACGCCGAGGATCTCGGCGATGTCCTGCCAGGACCACCCCTTCTCCCGTGCGTTATCGACCTGGAGCGCCTCGAGCTGCTCCAGCAGCCTGCGCAGCGCGGCGACGGCTCGCAGCCCGGTGCGCGGGTCGGAGCTGTCGGCCGCGGCCGCCAGGGCGGGTGCGTTGTCCATGGTGTCAATTTACGTTGACACC
>JASIGD010000527.1 GCA_030045295.1 Streptosporangiaceae bacterium | reverse complement strand
GACCCAGGCCCGAGCCCAACCGCCCGCGTCCTGCCGGGCACCGAAGACGACTGACGACTAGCGGGTTACCCGCCGGTCACGAGGCGACGTCCTGGCCCTGCGCGAGCAGGTCCAGGCGTCGCAGGATGACGCCCTCGCGCAGGGCCCACGGGCACAGCTCGAGCTGGTCGATGCCGAGCAGGTCCATGGTGGCGTCGGCCACGATGGCGCCGGCCGGCAGCTGCTCGACCCGGCTGGCCGAAACGCCGGGCAGCCTGGCCCGTTCGGCTTGCGACATCGTGGGCAGCCGTTCGGCCACGGCGGCGACGCGCCCCGCCGCGACGCCGCAGCCCCAGCCGCAGCCCTCGCGCCCGGCGCAGCCCCAAGGAGCCCAAAGCCCCGATGCGGGAGCTCAGGGGACCCAGGGGACCCAGCCATCACAAGGCAAGCACGCCCCCTCCCGTACCGGGGTCATCGACCCCGAGGAGCAGGACGAAGGCGTCCGCGTCAGGCCGGGCAGCGACCGCTGAAGCGGCGTCGCATCAGCCAGCGGCGTCCAGGCCCTGGGCGAGCATGTCCAGCCGGCGCAAGATGACGCCCTCGCGCAGCGCCCAGGGGCACAGCTCGACCTGATCGACGCCCAGCAGGTCCAAGATGGCGTCGGCCACGATGGCGCCGGCCGGCAGCTGCGCCACCCGGCTCGCCGAAACGCCGGGCAGCTTGGACCACTCGGCCTGCGACATCGTGGGCAGCCGTTCGGCCAGGGCGGCGACGTCGGCGTGCCTGAGCACGCGCTTGACGTACGGCCCCTCCCCCGACGGGGCCGCGCCGGCGATCCTGGCCAGCTGCCGGAAGGTCTTCGAGGTCCCCACCACGTGATCGGGCGGGCCCTGCCGCAGCATGCTGCCCGCTTCCCTGGCGATCTGCGCTCGCACGTGACGGCGCAGCACGCGCACCTCGGCCGCTGGTGGGGGGTCGGCGGTGATCCAGTCCCTGGTCAGACGGTTGGCACCCAGCGGCAGGGAGGCGACGACGTCCGGCTCCTCGTCGATCCCCGACGCCACCTCCAGCGACCCGCCGCCGATGTCCACCACCAGCAGCCGCCCCGAGGACCAGCCGAACCACCGCCGCGCGGCCAGGAACGTGAGCCGCGCCTCCTCATGGCCGGTCATCACGTTGATCTGCGCGCCGGTCTGCTTGCGGATCCTGGCCAGGACCTGCTCGCCGTTCACGGCCTCCCTGATCGCCGAGGTCGCGAACGCGATGAGATCCTCGGCCCCCTTGTCCTCCGCGATGCGCAACGCCTCCTCGACCACTTCCCGCAGGCTGCTCTCGCCCTGCTCGGAGAGCGCGCTCGCGTCGTCGAGATTGTCCGCGAGCCTGAGTTCGGCCTTGTGCGAGAAGGCGGGCATGGGCCGGGCACCCGGGTAGGCGTCCACCACGAGCAAGTGCACCGTGTTCGACCCCACGTCCAGCACCCCAAGTCGCATACCCTGACGCTACCCTGCCGCTGGTCGATTTTGCCCCGGGCTGCGCGGGCAGCCGGCCGGACCCGGGCCGGAGGGTTTGGGAGGGTCGTCCCGCTGGGGAAACACTGCTCATGCGCAACGGGGACGTGTCGTTCTGGTGGCAGGCGAGGGGCATCCCGCTGCGCCGGCCAGCGCTGCCGCGCAGCACCGAGGCTGACGTGTGCATCGTGGGAGCGGGCTTCACCGGCCTGTGGACGGCCTACTACCTCAAGCGGGCCGACCCGGGGCTCCGGGTCGTCGTGCTGGAGGAGACCTTCGCCGGCTTCGGCGCCTCCGGCCGGAACGGCGGCTGGGTCACCGCCGCCCTGCCCGGTTCACGGGCCCGCTACGCCGCCTGCCCCGGCGGCCGGGACGGCGTCCGCGAGCTCGAACGGCAGTTGCGCGAGACCGTCGACGAGGTGGCCCGGGTCTGCCTGGACGAGGGCATCGACGCCGGCCTGGTGAAGGGTGGCACGCTCACCGTGGCCACGTCGGCGGCGCAGGATGCGCGGCTGCGGCGCCGGCTCCAGCACGAACGGTCCTGGGGCGACGGACCACGGATCGTTCGGTATCTCGATAAAGAGGAACTGGCCGAGCGGGTCAAGGTGACGGGAGCCGTCGGGGCGCTGTACTGGCCGGACTGCGCGCGGGTCCAGCCCGCCGATCTGGTCGCTGGCCTGGCCGAGGCCGTCGCCGGCGCCGGCGTCGCGCTGTACGAGGGGACCCGGGTGACGTCGATCGGGGCCGGACGGGCGCGCACGCCAGCGGGAGACGTGCGCGCGCCCTACGTCCTGCGGTGCACGGAGGGGTTCACGGCCGGCCTGCCGGGCCAGCGCCGCGGGCTGCTGCCGATGAACAGCTCGATGATCGTGACCGGGCCGCTCGGCGACGCCGCCTGGAAATCCGTCGGGTGGGACGGCTGCGAAACGCTCGGCGACGAGGCGCACGCGTACATGTACGCGCAGCGCACCGCGGACGGCCGGATCGCGCTCGGCGGGCGCGGCATCCCCTACCGTTTCGGCTCCGGGCTTGATCATCTCGGCGGGGTCGCGGCGCCGACCGTGGCGCAACTGGGCCGGATCCTGCGCCGCATGTTCCCGGTGGCCGTCGAGGCCGGCCTCGAGCACGCGTGGTGCGGGGTGCTCGGGGTGCCGAGGGACTGGTGCGCCACGGTCGTGCTGGATCCGCGCACCGGCCTGGGCTGGGCGGGCGGCTACTCGGGCCACGGGGTGGCCGCCGCTAACCTGGCCGGCCGGACCCTGGCCGACCTGGTGCTCGGCGTGCCCAGCCCGCTCACCACCTTGCCCTGGGTCGGGCACCGCTCGCCGCGCTGGGAGCCTGAGCCCGCGCGCTGGGCCGGGGTCCGCGGTCTTTACGCCCTGTACCGGACGGCGGACCGGCTCGAATCCGCCGGCCGGTCGGCGCGGACGTCGCTGCTCGCCCGGGCCGGGGACCTGATCTCCGGCATCCCGCACTGATCCCTGCGGCGTCCGGCCCGGTATCGGTGACCGGCCGGGTAGTCGCGGCGCGCGCACGCGCTGGCTAGAGTCAGCAGCGAGGTGCGTTCGGAGACCGGGAGGCTGGCGTGGTGAATTCGCACGTGACCGTGGGATCCGGGGATCACCATGTCCTCGCCATCCACGGCTGGTTCGGGTCGGCCCGGGGCTGGGGCTCGCTGCCCGATTACATCGACGGGTCGGTGTACACCTACGTCTTCATGGACCTGCGCGGCTACGGTGACCGCAAGCAGGCCACCGGCCGGTTCACCATGGAAGAAGCCGCGGCCGACGCGCTGGCCCTCGCCGACGAGCTCGGGTGGGACTGGTTCTCCCTGGTCGGGCATTCGATGGGCGGGAAGATAGCCCACCAGGTGCTGCTGCAGGCACCCCAGCGGGTGCGGAAGATCGTCGGCATCAGCCCGGTGCCGGCCACGGCGGTGCCGTTCGACGAGCAAGGGTGGGCGCTGTTCTCCGGCGCGGCCGACAATCCCGGCAACCGGGCGGCGATCATCGACATCACCACCGGCAGCAAGCTGACCAAGACGTTCATCAACCGCGTGGTGCAGCAGTCGCTGGATAACTCGGCCGTGGCGGCGTTCGCCGCGTACCTGCCGGCGTGGGCGCGGTCCGACTTCTCCGACCAGGCCAAGACGGACACCAGCACTCCGGTCAAGGTGATCGTGGGGGTCAACGACCCGGCCATGTCCGCGGAGGCGATGGAGCAGACGTGGCTGGTCTTCTTCCCCGGGGCCGAGCTGACCATCTTGCCCGACGCCGGGCATTACGCCATGTTCGAGGCGCCGGTGTCGCTCGCGACGTCCATCGAGGAGTTCCTGGGACGGGATTGACGATGCCGGCCGCCCGGTCACCGGCCCGGCGGGACACCGAGGTCGTCTTCGACCCGGCCACGTACACCGGCGGGGTGCCCTTCGAGGCCCTGGCCCGGCTGCGCCGCGATACCCCGGTCGTCTGGGTGGACGAGATTTCTGTTCTGGGCTGGCCGGCCGGGCCCGGGTTCTGGCTCGTGCTCAGGCACGGCGACGTCGAGTCGGTGCTGAAGCGCCCGGAGCTGTTTTCTTCCTGGCTCGGCGCCACGCAGATCCGTGACCCGGCCACGCCGCAGGCCCTGGGCTACGTCCGGCGGATGATGCTCAACATGGATCCGCCGGAGCACTCCCGGCTGCGGCGGCTGCTGGGCCGGTCGTTCACGCCGCGGGCGGTGGCCCAGCTGGAGGACCGGATCCGCGGCCACGCGCGGGCCATCTGCGATCGCGTCCTGGCCGGCCCGGGCGGTTACTGCGACTTCGCCAAGGACCTGGCCGCGGACCTGCCCCTGCTCACCCTGGCCGACGTGCTGGGCGTGCCCGAGCAGGACCGCTGGCTGCTGTTCGACTGGTCCAACCGGGTGATCGGCTACCAGGACCCCGACTACGCCTCGTCGGCCGAGTTCGACCCGGCCGCGGGTACGTCCATGGCCGCCGAGGCGCTCGCGCTGCGGCCCGCCGCCGGCCGCGACGGCCGGATGCCCGACCCGCGGACCCGCGAGGGAATGCC
>JASIGD010000526.1 GCA_030045295.1 Streptosporangiaceae bacterium | reverse complement strand
CCCACCCGCCCTTGTGATCCAGCTCCTCCTGCAGCGTGCCCATCTCGGCCAGCAACCCATCGGAATAGTCCGTCGCCATCTGCTCGGCGATCTGGTTGTAGCGCTCCAGCAGCGCCCTGGTACCGGCCACGCCCTCCTGCACGTTGCCGAGCACCGTCTTGGACTCATCCAGGGCCGGCTCTTGATCCAGGATGCCGACCGTGAACCCCGGCATCAGCCGGACGTCTCCGTTCGACGGCTGCTCCACCCCGGCCATCAACCGCAGCAACGTCGACTTACCCGTGCCATTCGGGCCCACGACGCCGATCTTGGCGCCCGGCAGGAAGGCCAGCGTCACCTCGCCAAGAATGACCTTGTCGCCGGACGACTTGCGCGCATGGCTAAGAGTGAGAATCTGGTTCATGCCGCACGCACCCTGTTAGCCACAGGGACCGTTGGCCTGAGCGCATTTGCGGCGAGCTCCTCCGCCTGTCCTCTACACTACCTCGGCTGGGACAACGCAGGGCGGCGAGCCGGACGGACAGCCTAGCCACGCCGTCGCACGACATGCCACGGCGGACCGTACGCTGGGTGCGTGCTTCGTCTGCTCGACGCCCGCAGCGGCCGTTATCAGGAGGTCAGGTCCAGCAGAGGTGGCCTGCTTCGGGTCAGCGCGTGCCTGCTGCCGATGGTCGTGAGTCCGGACTGGACCGGCCTCCGGGTGCTGCTGCTCGCTGACCTGCTCTCGCGCGCCGCTGAGCTTCGCGGCCTGCAAGTGCTCACGGCGGTCGTGTTTCCTGGTGATCCTCCTCCGGAGCAAGGTTACGCAGAGCGCGCCGCCGGGTTGCTAGGCAACCATCCCCCTGGCGTGCGGACGAGTTGGGCGGAGGCCTCCGCGGCGCTCGGCGGCCTGCCCGATGTGTACATTGCGGGCCCTGGCGGCGCAGACGACCAACTGTCTGGCCTTGTCATGCTCGTTGGGGCCGTACGCGTGCACGGGACAAGTTCAGGCGACGGCGCCGATCCTGCGGCCGAGGCAACTCCTGCTGCTACGGATCCGCTCGCCATGCGGCTGGCGCTTATGTCATGCCCGAGTGATCGTGCGGCAGACCTCGACGACAGCGTCCTGGCCAGCGCGTGCGATCTGACGACTCAGTGGCGGGACCAGGTCGCGGACTGGGCGGAGTCGCCGTCCAAGCCGATGCCGCCGCGCATCAGCGCGGCCCTCGACGCTGCATTCGGTGACCTCGATACGCCGACGGCGCTGCAGTTGCTGACCGGCCTGGCGGCGGAAGCAGACATACCGGACGGCGCCCTATTCGAGACCTTCGCATTCGCTGACCGTGTACTGGGCCTGGAGCTGGCCCGCCAGGTCGGCCGACCGCGCCGATGAGGCCCGTGCTCCCGAACGGACAGATGTCAGGAAGCAAGTAGACCGTACGGCATGAGGGGCTGGGCGGCGGCGATCTCCAGCAGCCGGTTGTACTTCGCGACGCGCTCGCCCCGGGCGGGCGCCCCGGTCTTGAGCATGCCGCACCCAGAGCTGACGGCCAGGTCGGCGATGAAGGTGTCGGTGGTCTCGCCAGAGCGATGCGAGACGAACTGGGCGTAGCCGCCGTCGCGACAGGTTGCGATAGCCGTCAGTGTCTCGGTGACGGAGCCGATCTGGTTGACCTTTATGAGCGCGGCGTTGCCGACTCCGCGAGCGATGGCGTCGGCGATAATCGCGGGGTTGGTGACGAAGATGTCGTCGCCGACGAGCGTGACGGTCTCGCCCAGCCGGTGGGTGAGCGCGGCCCAGCCGTCCCAGTCGTTCTCGGCCAGGCCGTCCTCGATCAGCCACACCGGGAACCGGGCGATGATCTGCGCGTAGCGCTCGATCATCTCGGCGCTGGAGAGCGCCTGGCCGGCGACCCGGTACCGGCCGTCGTCGCCGCGGAACTCGCTGGCCGCCGGGTCGAGCGCGATCGCCACGCCGTCCCGGCCCGGCACGTACCCGGCGTCGCCGATCGCCGTGACGAGCAGAGCAAGGGCATCCTCGGGCTCGGCGATCTGCGGGGCGAACCCGCCTTCATCGCCGAGGCTGGTGGAGTATCCCCGGCCCGCGAGCAGGCTGCGCAAAGACGCGTAGACCTCGGCGCCCGCGCGGACCGCTTCGGGGAAGGACGGGGCGCCAAGTGGAGCGATCATGAATTCCTGGAAGTCGAGCGGGTTCGGAGCATGCACGCCGCCGTTGATCACGTTGAAGTGCGGGACCGGCAGCCGCGGGGTCACGCCGGCCTGGGTCAGCCAGTCCCACAGCTGCCGACCATCAGCGTGCGCGAGCGCGCGGGCACAGGCCATCGACACGCCGACGATCGCATTCGCGCCGAGCCGAGACTTCACCGGCGTGCCGTCCAGCGCGATCATCGCGGCGTCGATGCTGGCCAGGTCAACCCACTCCCGGCCGGTCAGGCAGTCTGCAATCTCACCGCAAACCGCGGCAACGGGCCCGAGCACCCCGAGCCCGCCGTACCGCGCACCGTCCCCATCCCGGCGCTCGACCGCCTCCCGGCTGCCGGTGGACGCCCCAGACGGCACTCCTGCCACCGCGACGGTTCCGTCGGCGAGCCGCACCGTCACCTGGACCGTCGGCCTACCGCGCGAGTCCAGGATCTCCAGCGCGCTGAGTGTGGTAATAACGGCTGGGCGGGATGCTTTAATTTTCGTCTCCTCCCGCGCTGGCCGCGACGGCAATAGCGGCACTCGTCGGCTCGCCGGTCAGCAATTCTGCTGGCGGCGCCACCCGCCGGTTAAGGAGCGAGTGGCGAGCGCATCGGCCGACAACCCCGTTATCGGTGTTCCGGCCCGCCACGCGGTGTAGACAGTCATACGTTCGGACTCCATCAGTCCGCCCCAGATGCCGTGCTGACCGCCCGTCTCCCAGTGCCGCATCGACATTTCGAGGCACTCGAGTCGCACCGGGCACCGGCTGCACACGGCGATCGCATGGGCAGCCTGGACGCGAGCGCGCTGCCCGCGGGCGACCGGATACCAGGCATCCGGATCCATTCCCCGGGCGCTGCACCTCGCCAGCGGGCTCGTCAGTAGGTGGGTGAGCTGGCGATCAGTGAGCACTGCAGGGTCACGATGGACGCGTTCGACGGGGGCGACCGAACCGGGCGCTGAAGCAGGACGACAGCCAGGGAACTTGCAGGCAATCAGGCCGGTAGCGCTCACAATTCCAGCACCTTCGCAGGTATCGGCGTCTGCACATAGAAGCCATTAGCCACGTTGGCGATTCGGGCTGGCCCGACCGGGAGCTTCATCCGGTGAGGCGAGCTTAACGTGGTCCGCAGCGTCACCCCAGCGGGACCCCCAGTATGAGCTATCTAGCCACGCCGCCGACGCCGGTGGTCTCGCAGGCCGTGACCGGCCT
>JASIGD010000525.1 GCA_030045295.1 Streptosporangiaceae bacterium | reverse complement strand
TTCCCGGCATGTCTGCGCTCCTCCCAAGGTCGTGCCCCTACATCCTAGGGTGGGCTCGGTCGGACGCACGGAGCAGCCGGGTCCGCGGCGCCTGGACCCGCGTTCTCGTAACGATCCCGGAACGGCAGGTCGGTAACGTCGAGCCGTGCGGGTCCCGCAGCGGGGCCCAACGAGACGCCAGCAGGTCGAGGGGCAGGCGATGACCGCGGTCATCGGCAGTAATCGAGCCGGCCCGAAGCCGCGCCCAGCCGCAGTGGCCTGGGCGGTGGCCTGGGCGATAGCGGCGGTAAGCGTGGCCGGCTTCGCCGCGGCCTGGGTGCTGGCCGCCCGCAACCGGAATCTGCTCGGTATCTCCGCCGACTTCGGCCCGGACCGGTTCCTAGTCACGTACGCGATCGACAGGATCATCTCCCGGACCGTCTCGTACGCCCTGGTGACCGGTGTGGTGGTAGCGGTCTACCTCGGGTGCGTCGCCCTGCTCACCAAGGTCTTGCCGTTCCGGGGGAGTGTCGGCATCGCCGCCGCGGTCCTGGCCGCCGTCGCGGTGTTCAATCCGCTGCGCCGGCGGGTGCAGGCCGCGGTCGACCGGCGGTTCGACCGGGCCCGTTACGACGCCGAGCGCGTGGTCGCGCAGTTTTCCGTCCAGCTGCGCGAACAGGTCGATCTCGACGTGCTGGGCAAAGACCTGCTCGGCGTGGTGGATCAGGTCCTGGCCCCGGCGCACCTCGCGCTGTGGCTGACCGCGGCGGTCCCGCCCGACGGCAATGGCGGGACCGCGCATTCCGGCACTGCGGAGTTTCTCCGCGACCTTTAACGATTCCCGCCGGGGAGCCTCCGGAAAAAAATAAAGGCACCCGCGATGACGTTTCACGCGTACCGCCGCCAGTATAGATCTGCTAAACTTGCCTACCCGGGAATCGGCGTTAATACCCCAGCGCCTGATTAAGGAAAGTATATCACGAAATATGGCATCGCACCAATCCAATTCCGTCAGCGCAGGTGCCGTCGGCCAGGAACAGGCGTACGTGGATATGCTCTACCGCCTGCTGGATGCGGCCCGCGACCGGACCGCCGAAGCGCTGGCTCAGACCCAGGCCAGCGGGGGCGCGGGCGGGACGTTCCAGGCCAGGGTGGAACGAGAGGTCACCGCGGGCGAGCAGGCCAGGCGGCTGGCCCAGCTGAATTCCGTGGAAGCGGGCCTGGTCTTCGGCCGGACCGACGGCGACGAAAGCCGCGGGACGAACGACGGCCCTGCGCAAAGCGCCGCCGGTGAATCCGCGGTAACGCTCTACATCGGGCGGATCGGGCTGCGGGACGACGAGCACGAGCCGCGGCTCATCGACTGGCGCGCGCCCGCGGCCCGCCCGTTTTACGCCGCCACCCCCAAGGACCCGAACGGGCTGATCCGCCGGCGCCACATTTACACGAAGAACCGCGCCGTCACCGGCGTCGACGACGAGGTCTTCGACCTGGACAAGATGTCCGACGAAGACCGCAAGACGCTATCCGGCGAGGCGATGCTGATCGCCAGCATCACCGCGGGCCGCACCGGCCGGATGCACGACGTGGTCGCCACCATCCAGGCCGAACAGGACCGCGTCATACGCTCCGGCCTGCAGGGCGTCCTGGTCGTGCAGGGCGGCCCGGGCACCGGCAAGACGGTCGCGGCCCTGCACCGGGCCGCGTACCTGCTTTACACCTACCGCCGGACCCTCGAGCGACGCGGCGTCCTCGTCATCGGCCCGAACGCCACCTTCCTCCGCTACATCAGCCAGGTCCTCCCGTCTCTGGGCGAGACCGACGTGGTGCTCAGCTCCGTCGCCGAGCTGTTCCCCGGCGTCAAGGCCGCGCCCGACGACAGCCCGGGCGCGGCGGTGGTCAAGGGCGACCTGAAGATGGTGCCGGTGCTGCGCCGGGCGGTACGCAATCGCGAGCAGGTCCCGCGCGGTGACCTGGACGTCACCGTCGACGGCGTCCGGCTGACCGTGCCCAGACAAGCATGCGAGCGCGCCCGCGACCGCGCCCGCGCGCTGCGCAAGCCCCACAACGTGGCGCGCAAGCTGTTCGTCACCGAGCTGCTCGGCGCGCTCGCAGAGGCGGAGGCGGCCGCCCTGCGCCGCTCCCTGGACCCGGAGGACATCCCCTACGCCCGCGCCCGGCTGTGGGACGAGCCGCCCGTCCGGGCCGCGCTCGATGACCTGTGGCCCTTCCTTACCCCGCAGCGGCTGGTGGCTGGGCTGCTGGCCGAGGAAGGTGCCCTCCGCCGCGCCGCCCCCGGTCTTTCTGACGCCGAACGGGCCATGGTGCTCCGCCCCGAGGCCCCCGACGCGTGGACCGTGGCGGACGTCCCGCTGCTTGATGAGGCCGCGCAGCTGCTCGGCGCTGACGACTCGGCGGACAGGCGGCGACGCCGGGCCGCGGAACGGGAGCGCCGCGCCGAGGAACGCTACGCCCGCGAGGTGCTCGAGATCACCAGCCTGGCCGGGCAGGCCAGGCCCGTGGACTGGATCGACGCCGCCACCCTCGCGGACTGGAACCGCGACCCGGGCCAGCAGCTCACCACGGCCGAACGGGCCTGGGCCGACCCGTCCTGGGCGTACGGGCACGTGATCGTGGACGAGGCGCAGGAGCTGTCCGCGATGGCCTGGCGGATGGTGATGCGGCGCATCCCCACCAGGTCGCTGACCGTGGTCGGCGACCTGGCCCAGCGGGGCAGCGCGGCCGGCGCCCGCTCCTGGGCGCAGATGCTCGACCCGTACCTCCGCGGCCGGTGGCGCGAGGAACAGCTGACGGTCAACTACCGGACGCCCGCCGAGATCATGGCGGTCGCCGCCGGCGTGCTGGCCTCGGTCGCCCCGGACGAGCAGCCCCCCGAGTCCGTCCGCGAGGAAGGCGTCCCCCCGCGTGCCGTCAAGATCGCTGACGCCTCCCTGGCCGCCGGCGCGGCCGCGGCGGCAGCTGCGGACCTGGCCGAGCTGGCCGCCCACCCGGATGGCGGACGGCTGGCGGTGATCGCGCCGACGGCACGGATCGGCGAACTGGCCCAGGCGATGCCCGCGGCGGTACCCGGCGACAGCGCCGAGGCCCTCGACTCGCCGGTCGCCCTGTTCACCGTGGGCCAGGCGAAGGGGCTGGAATTCGACCGGGTGGTGCTGGTCGACCCGACCGGGATCCTGGCCCAGTCCCCGGCCGGCGGGCATGACCTCTACGTCGCGATCACCCGCGCCACGCACCGCCTTACCGTCGTGTATGAGGCAGGCCTGCCCATCGCGGTCGCCCGTTACCTGCCCGACGTACGTGAACGCACCATCCACGACGCTCCGGATGCGCGTTGACCGCCCGGGCACATCTGGCGCGGCCCGGGTGTTAATAAAATGCGGTCCCGCGCGGGGCGTGGGACCATCGGGGGACGAGCGATCACGGATGTCCGGAGGACGATGAGCACGGTTTTCAGCGAGCAGCCCGACCCGGGCGACCTGCCTGGCGACATGGACCTGGAGGAGCGGCACGCGCTGCGGCGGGTCGCAGGGCTCTCCACCGAACTGCAGGACATCAGCGAGGTCGAGTACCGTGAGCTGCGGCTCGAGCGGGTCGTGCTGATCGGGGTGTGGGCCGAGGGCAGCCTGGCTAGCGCGGAGAATTCGCTGCGCGAGCTGAGCAGGCTGGCCGAGACGGCCGGTTCGGACGTGCTGGACGGCCTGATCCAGCGGCGCGGCCGGGTCGATGCCGCCACCTACGTGGGATCGGGCAAGGCCCGCGAACTGGCGGATATCGTGGCGTCGGCGGGCGCCGACACCGTGATCTGCGATGGCGAGCTCACCCCGAGCCAGCTGCGCCGGCTCGAGGGCGTAGTGCACGTCAAGGTCATCGACCGGACCGCCCTGATCCTGGACATCTTCGCCCAGCACGCCCGCAGCCGGGAAGGCAAGGCGCAGGTGGAGCTGGCGCAGCTGCAGTACATGCTGCCCAGGCTCCGCGGCTGGGGCGAGTCGCTGTCCAGGCAGGCAGGCGGCCGGGTGGCCGGCGGCGGCGGGATCGGGACTCGCGGCCCCGGCGAGACCAAGCTGGAGACGGACCGGCGGCGGCTCCGGGCACGGATTGGGCGCCTGAAAAGGGACATAGCGGACTACTCGACCGGGCGGAAGGTCCAGCGCGGCCGCCGGCGGCGCCGCGACGTGCCGTCTGTGGTGATCGCCGGCTACACCAACGCGGGCAAGTCCAGCCTGCTCAACGCGCTCACCGGCGCCGGGGTCCTGGTGGAGGACGCGCTGTTCGCCACCCTCGATCCCGCGGTGCGGCGCGCGCTGACGCCCTCCGGGCGCGCGTACACGCTGACCGATACCGTCGGGTTCGTCCGGCACCTGCCGCACCAGCTGGTCGACGCCTTCCGGTCCACGCTGGAGGAGACCGCCGAGGCGGACCTCATCGTGCACGTGGTGGACGGGTCGGACCCGGAGCCCGAGGCGCAGATCGCCGCCGTCCGCGGCGTGCTCGCCGAGATCGGCGCGGCGCACGTGCCCGAGCTCGTGGTGGTCAACAAGATCGACACGGCCGACCCGGTCGTGCTCCAGGCGCTGGCGGCGCGCGAACCGGGCAGCGTCAGCGTCTCGGCGAAGACCGGCGCGGGCCTGGCCGCCTTGGCCGAATCGATCGAAGCCGCGTTGCCGCAGCTGGACGCGCAGGTCCGGGTCATCGTGCCGTACCACCGCGGCGACCTGGTCGCGCGCGCCCACGCGGAGGGTCAGGTGCTGAGCGCCGAGCACGTGCCCGACGGCACGTTGCTGCAAGCGCGGGTCCCGCCGGGCCTGGCCGCGCAGCTGGAAGCCGCGGCCTTGACCCCGGCGGGGTCGTGACCACAGCGCGCATCGGCCAAACGTGACAGTGGTCACATTTGGCGGGCTTTTTGACGCCGACTACGAACGCCCGAACCGCGCCAGAGGATAGGGTTCGCATTTCGCTGAAGGGCTTGTCTGCGGCAGCAGCGGTGCAATAACGTATCTGAATCGATACGTTGGTTGCCGCACCCGCTCGGCGCTGACGCGCGTTGCGTGGTGCGCAAGCGAAGCTCGAACCGGCCTGCCAGGTGTTCCTGGCGTGCCCAAGTCATGGCAGGTGGTCGTTCATGGTGCGTGAGGTCACCGGTCTCGGGCCAAGGGGCGGGGATCGCCGGTGACTGTGCGCCTGCTGACCAACATCGGCCGTCTGTGGACGGGATCTGAGATCCTGTCCAACGCGGCCATCGTGACGGGCGACGATCGGATCGCCTGGGTCGGGCCTGCCTCCGAGCTGCCGCAGCGCATCCCCGGGGTCGTCGACGACATCGTGGACGTGGACCACGTGGAGAACCTGGGCGGCGGCCTGGTCACCCCCGGGATGATCGACGCCCACACGCACCCGGTGTACGCGGGAAACCGCTGGGCCGAGCTCGCCATGCGCTCCAGCGGCTCGTCGGTGGCCGAGATCGACCGGGCCGGCGGCGGGGTGTCGTCCACCGTGACCGTGACCAGGGGCACCGACCCGTGGACCTTGTGCAACGGGGTGCGGGAGCGGATGGGCCGCTGGCTCCGGTCCGGGGCCACGACGATCGAGGCCAAGACCGGCTACCACCTGACCAGGGACGGCGAGCTGGCCGACGTCCGCATGCTCCGCGGGCTCGAGGGCGAGCCGGGCATGCCGCGGGTGCACGTCACGTTCCTGGCCGCCCACCAGGTCCCGCCCGAGTTCTTCGGCCGCCGCAGCGACTACATCGACGCGGTGAGCTCGTGGTGCGCGGACGCCGCCGCGGTCGGCGCGGACAGCGTGGACGTGTACTGCGAGGAGGGCGGGTTCTCCGAGGACGAGGCGCGCTGGATCCTCAACGCCGGGCGCCGGACTGGCCTGCTGCCCCGCGTGCACGCCTGCGGGGAAGCGCATAACGGTGCCGCCCTGCTGGCCGCCGAGCTGGGCTGCGCCTCCGCCGACGTGCTGCACGAAGCCGGCGAGGACGACGTGGCCTCGCTCGCGCGGGCGGGCGTGGCCGCCGTGGTATGCCCCGGCACCGCCCTGCAAACCAACGCCAGGCCGCCGGTCCGGGCGCTGCTCGACAAGGGTGTCGCCGTCGCGCTCGGCTCGGGTCATGCCCCCGGCCTGACCGGGATCACCTCGATGGCCCTCGTGATCTCCATCGCCGTCTCCTACCTCGGCATGAGCGTCGAGGAGGCGCTGCGGGCGGCGACGATCGGCGGCGCGCACGCGCTCCGGGCGCCCGACCGCGGCGCCATGGTGCGCGGCCGGCTCGCCGACATGGTGCTCTGGGACGCCGACCACGAGGGCGCGTTCGTCTGGTCGTTCGGCCTGGCTCCCCGCCGCGTGTGGCTCGGCGGCGAGCCGGTCACCTGAGGCCCGCTTCCGCTCCGAGCCGGGCGCTTCCCCGGCCTGCCCGGTTCGGCACGCGTGCCGTCGGCGTGGCATGCTGCCTTCATGGCAGCGCGCACCGCGGCAAGCCCGCCCGCCACGGGGATCGCCCCGGTCACGGTCGTCGTCGGCGAGGAGGAGTTCCTCGTCGACCGCGCCGTCCGGGACCTGATCGCCGCCGGGCAAGACGCGAGCCTGGACGGCGACGTGCATGACCTGGAGGGGGCGGCGCTCGGCCCGGGCGAGCTGGACGCGCTTACCTCGCCGTCGCTGTTCGGCGGCGGCTGCGTGCTGGTGATCAGGTCCGCGCAGAACGTCGCGAAGGATGCGGCCGCCGAGCTGGCCAGGTATACGGCCAACCCCGCGCCGGGCGTGTCCCTCATCTTGACGCACGCCGGCGGCGCCAGGGGAAAAGAGCTGTTGGCCAGCGTCAAGGGCGCGGGGGCGAGAGTGATCGAGTACCCGAAGGTCACCAGGTTCACTGAGCGGCTGGATTTCGTCCGGGCGGAATTCCGGCGCGCGGGCCAGCGGGCCGACGATGCCGCCGCCCGCGCCCTGCTCGACGCGGTCGGTTCCGACCTGCGCGAACTCGCGGCCGCCTGCGGCCAGCTCGCGGCCGACGCCGCCGACCACGTAGATGAGGCCATGGTCGCCACGTATTACCGGGGCCGGGCCGAGGCGACCGGGTTCACCGTCGCTGACCGGGCCGTTGAGGGGCACCTCGCGCAGGCTCTGGAACAGCTGCGCTGGGCGCTGGCCACGGGCGTCTCGCCGGTGCTGATCTGCAGCGCGCTCGCGCAGGGGGTCCGGCTGCTCGGCCGCGTCGGGTCCGCGCCCCGTGGTCGTAGCTCCCCGGCGCTCGCGGCCGAGGTCGGCGTCCCGCCCTGGAAGATCGACCGGGTCCGGCAGCAGTTGCGCGGATGGCGGCCGGAGGGCATCGCCCGCGCGCTGCACGCCGTCGCGGAAGCCGACGCGCAGGTCAAGGGCGAAGCGACCAGCGCCGCGTACGCCCTGGAGCGCGCGGTCCGCCGCATCGTCGCCGCCCGCGCCGCCCAGGCGGACCGCGGCTAGCGGCCGAAGCTACGCCTGCTGGAGCTCGACGTAGCGCTTGGCTATCGCCGACTTGCGGTTCGCGGCCTGGTTCTTGTGGATCACGCCCTTGCTCGCGGCCTTGTCCAGCTGCCGGCAGGCCGCGCGCAGCGCGATCTCGGCCTCCTCGAGGTCCCCCCCGTCCGCGGCTTCGCGGAACTTACGGACGGACGTGCGCAGCGACGACTTGACGGCCTTGTTTCGCTGGTGCGCTTTCTCGTTCTGCTTGTTGCGCTTGATCTGAGATTTTATGTTCGCCACGCGGGGGAGTCCTTCAATGTTGTCTGTGGGGGACGCGACGAAGAAGCTTATCTGAGCCGAAGCCCTACACTCAAACCGCGAGCCCCCAGCGCCTTCGCCGGGGCATTCCGCGTGGCGTGGGATCATGGAACACCCAGGCCGCAAGTTACCCGAAACGGATATGCGTGTCACCGACCAGCCCTGCCAGCTCTAGCAGCCCGGCCAGACAGCCGGGCCCGAGAACCCGCCCGACCCCGGCCCACACCGACCAGGCGGTGATCAGGAACTTCTGCGTCATCGCTCACATCGACCACGGCAAGTCGACCCTGGCGGACCGGATGCTCCAGCTCACCGGCGTGGTGGAAGGGCGCCAGATGCGCGCGCAGTACCTGGACCGGATGGACATCGAGCGCGAGCGCGGCATCACGATCAAGAGCCAGGCGGTCCGGCTGCCCTGGCAGGGCGAAGACCACCAGCAGTACGTCCTCAACCTCATCGACACCCCCGGCCACGTGGATTTCAGCTACGAGGTCTCCCGCAGCCTGGCCGCCTGCGAGGGAGCGGTCCTGCTGGTGGACGCCGCCCAGGGCATCGAGGCGCAGACGCTGGCCAACCTGTACCTGGCCCTGGATGCCGACCTCAAGATCATCCCGGTGCTGAACAAGATCGACCTGCCGGCCGCGCAGCCGGACCGCTACGCCGCCGAGCTCGCCGGGATCATCGGCTGCGACCCCAGCGAGGTCCTGCGGGTGAGCGCCAAGACCGGTGAAGGCGTCGAGCACCTGCTGCACGAGATCGTCCGCCTGGTGCCCGCCCCCGACGGCGACCCGGACGCCCCGGCGCGCGCGCTCATCTTCGACTCCATCTACGACACCTACCGGGGCGTGGTCACCTACGTCCGGGTGGTCGACGGCCGGCTCTCCAGACGTGAACGATCCCTGATGATGGCCACCGGCGCAGCGCACGAGACGCTCGAGGTGGGAGTAATCTCGCCGGAGCCGACGCCGTCCGAGGGCCTGGCCGCCGGCGAGGTCGGCTACCTGATCACCGGCGTCAAGGACGTTCGGCAGGCGCGAGTCGGCGACACGGT
>JASIGD010000065.1 GCA_030045295.1 Streptosporangiaceae bacterium | reverse complement strand
GCGATGAACCTCGGCGACGTCACGAACAAGACCGTGCCCAAGATGAGCCTGCTGGCGCCCCCGGCGCACGGCGGCACGGTCGCGACCCGGACGTTCATCCCGCACCGCGTGCACGAGGCGATCGGGGTGCTGGGCGCGGTGTCGGTCGCCACCGCGTGCGTACTGCCCGGATCCGTGGCGCACCGGGTCGCGGTCATCCCGGAGCAGGCCGAGGGCTCGGTCAACATCGAGGTCGAGCACCCCACGGGCTTCTTCACCGTCACCATCGAGGTGAAAGCGTCCGACCACGCGGTCACCGTGACCCGGTCGGCGCTGCTGCGTACCGCCCGGCTGCTCATGCGCGGCGAGGTTTTCGTTCCGTCGTCCGTATGGAACCGGGGAACGCGGCGATGATCATCGACTGCCACGGGCACTACACGACGGCGCCTCCTCAGCACGACAGCTGGCGCAAAAGCCAGCTCGAGGCGTTCGGTGCGGGCGGTCGCACGCCCGCTTACCCGGCGATCTCCGATGACGAGATCCGGGAGTCGATCGAGCAGAACCAGCTTCGGATGCTCCGCGAGCGCGGCGCGGACATGACGATCTTCTCGCCGCGGGCGTCCGCCATGGCCCATCACGAGGGTGACGAGCGGATCAGCGGCGAATGGGCGCGAGCGTGCAACGACCTCATCGCGCGTGTCGTCGGGCTATTCCCTTCGACGTTCATCGGGGTGGGCCAGCTGCCGCAGTCACCCGGCGCCGACTTGAAGGCGTCCGTCGCCGAGCTGGAACGCTGCGTGCTCGAGCTCGGCTTCGTCGGCTGCAACCTCAACCCGGACCCGAGCGGGGGGAAGTGGACGTCCCCGCCGCTCACCGACCGGTACTGGTATCCGATCTTCGAGAAGATGGTCGAGCTGGACGTGCCCGCCATGGTGCACGTCTCGCGCAGCTGCAACCCGGTCTTCCACACCACGGGCGCGTACTACATCAGCGCCGACACCACGGCGTTCATGCAGTTCATCGAGGGCGACCTGTTCGCTGATTTCCCCGGCCTGCGCCTGGTGATCCCGCACGGCGGAGGCGCCGTCCCGTACCACTGGGGCCGCTACCGGGGGCTCGCCGACATGCTGCACAAGCCGCCGCTGAGCGAGCATGTCATGCGGAACGTGTTCTTCGACACCTGCGTTTACCACCAGCCCGGCATCGACCTGCTCTTCGGCGTGATCGATGTCGGCAACATCTTGTTCGGGTCGGAGATGGTCGGCGCCGTCCGCGGCGTCGACCCCGAGACCGGCCGCTATTTCGACGACACCAAGCGCTACATCGACGCGGCTGGCCTGACCGAGGCCGACCGGGCAAAGGTGCTCGAGGGCAACGCCCGGCGGGTATACCCGCGTCTGGACAAGGCCCTGCGCGCGCGAGGACTGTGATGACCGCCACCTTCACCCCCGACGCCGACTGGCTCGCGTTCTGCCCCGATCCCAGCAAGCCGAGCTACATCCCGCCGCCGGGCGCGGTTGACGCCCATTGCCACGTGTTCGGGCCGGGCGAGGTGTTCCCTTACGCGCCGGAGCGGAAGTACACCCCGACCGACGCCGGCAAGGAGCAGCTGTTCGCGCTGCGCGACTTCCTCGGCTTCGAACGCAACGTCATCGTCCAGGCGACCTGCCACGGAGCCGACAACCGGGCCCTGGCGGACGCCCTGGTGGCGGCCGGCGGACGCGCCCGTGGCGTCGCGACCATCCGGCCCGGCGTATCAGCGGCCGAGCTGGCCGACTTGCACGCAGCCGGCGTCCGCGGCATCCGCTTCAACTTCGTCAGGCGGCTGGCCGACCCCAAGCCAGATGACTACTACCTGGGGCTGACCGACCTGGTGGCCGAGCTCGGCTGGCACGTCGTGGTGTACTTCGAGGCCGCGGACCTGGCCGAGCGGTGGGGCCTGTTCAGTAACCTGCCGACGGTGGTGGTGGTTGACCACATGGGCCGGCCGGATGTGTCCCAGCCGGTCGACGGGCCCGGCTTCGCGTTGTACCTGCGCTTCCTGCACGAGAACGAGAACGTCTGGTCCAAGGTGAGCGGCGCGGAACGCCTGTCGGTCTCCGGCCCGCCGCAGTACGCGGACTATGTCCCCTTCGCGCGCCGCATCATCGAGGCGTTCCCGGACCGGGTCTTGTGGGGGACCGACTGGCCGCACCCGAACATGAAGAGCCACATGCCCGACGACGGCGCCCTGGTGGACCTCATCCCGCGGATCGCCACGACCGACGACCTGCAGCGCCGACTGCTGGTCGACAACCCGCAGCGCCTGTACTGGGAGGAGCGATGACGGCGTACACCTCAGAGTTCGATGACATCCCCGGCACCCGGGTCTTCACCGCGCAACGCGCGAAACAGGGCTACCACCTGAACCAGTTCTGCATGAGCTTGATGAAGCCGGAGAACCGCGAGCGGTTCAAGGCCGACGAGCGGGCTTACCTCGACGAATGGCCGATGACCGAGGAGCAGAAGCAGGCCGTGCTCGACCGCGACTACAACGCGATGCTGGAGAACGGCGGGAACATCTACTTCCTGGCGAAGATCTTCGCCACGGACGGGCTCAGCTACCTGCAGGCGGTATCCACTATGACCGGGATGAACATCGAGGACTACCAGCAGATGATGCTGTCCGGCGGGCGCCCGCCCGAGGGCTGGCGCTCGGTAAAGGACGGGACCTGACGTGGCGCGCATTACCGCCGGCCTGACCACCAGCCACATTCCGGCCATCGGCGCGGCGATCGACCTGGGCAAGACCGGCGAGCCCTACTGGAAGCCCTTGTTCGCCGGGTACGACTGGACCAAGGCCTGGGCCGCCACGGAGGTCCCGGACGTGGTGATCTTGGTCTACAACGATCACGCGTCCGCGTTCACGCCCGAGGTCGTGCCCACCTTCGCGCTCGGCTGCGCGGATGAGTTCGCGCCGGCCGACGAAGGCTACGGCCCCCGCCCGGTGCCGGTGGTGGTCGGCCATCCCGAGCTGGCGGCGCACCTGGCGCAGTCGCTGATCCTGGACGAGTTCGACCTCACCTTGATGTACAAGCTGGACGTGGACCACGGCCTGACCGTGCCGCTGTCCCTGGTCTACGGCCAGCCGGACGCCTGGCCGGTGCGGGTCATCCCGCTGGCGGTAAACGTCGTGCAGTACCCCCCGCCGACCGGCCACCGCTGCTACATGCTGGGGCAGGCGATCCGCCGGGCGGTCCGCAGCTACGGCGAGGACCTGTCGGTCCAGGTCTGGGGGACCGGCGGGATGAGCCACCAGCTGCAAGGACCCCGCGCGGGCTTCATCAACTCCGAGTTCGACAACGCCTTCTTCGACCGCCTGGTCAACGACCCGGACAACCTGGCCCTGGTGCCGCACATCACCTACGTGCGCGAGGCCGGCTCGGAGGGGATCGAGCTGGTCATGCAGCTGATCATGCGCGGCGCCATGGGCGCGCACGTCACCGAGCTGTACCGCTTCTACCATGTCCCCGGATCCAACACCGCGGTCGGGCACATCGTGGTCCGGCCTGCCGACGGCCGGGACCAGAACCAGGAAGTGAACTAGGCCCATGCGCATCGCACTCGCCGGGACCGGCGCCTTCGGCCTCAAGCACCTGGACGCCCTGGCGGTCATCGACGGCGTCACCGTCACGTCCGTGGTCAGCCGCAGGCTGGAACAGGCCGAGGAGGTGGCGCGCAAGTACGGCGTCCCGCGCGCCTCGACCGACCTGGACGACGTGCTCGCCAGCGACGACACCGACGCGGTCATCTTGTGTACCCCGACGCAGCTGCACGCCCGCCAGGCCATCGCGGCGATGCGCGCGGGTAAGCATGTCCAGGTCGAGATTCCGCTGGCGGACAGCTGGCCGGACGCGCAGCAGGTCGCGGCGGTGCAGCGGGAGACCGGCCTGACCTGCATGGTCGGGCACACCCGCCGATTCAACCCGTCGCATCAGTGGATTCACCGCCGCATCGCCGCGGGCGAGCTGTCGATCCAGCAGATGGACGTGCAGACGTACTTCTTCCGCCGCACGAACATGAACGCCCTGGGCCAGCCCCGCAGCTGGACCGATAACCTGCTGTGGCACCACGCCGCGCACACCGTCGACCTGTTCGGCTACCAGACCGCCGAGGACGTCCAGGTCGCCCACGCCGTGCAGGGCCCCCACCACCCTGAGCTGGGCATCGCGATGGACATGTCCATCCAGCTGCGGACTCCGGCCGGCCGCATCTGCACGCTGTCGCTGAGCTTCAACAACGACGGGCCGCTCGGCAGCTTCTTCCGCTACATCTGCGACAACGGCACCTACATCGCGCGGTACGACGACCTGGTGACCGGCCGCGAGGAGCCCGTCGACGTATCCGCGGTCGACGTCTCGGTCAACGGCATCGAGTTGCAGGACCGCGAGTTCATCAGCGCGATCCGCCAGGGGCGCGAGCCCAACTCCAGCGTCCGCGACGTCCTGCCCTGCTACCGGGTCCTCGGCGAACTCGACACCGAGCTGGCCGGCCAGCGGTAGCCCGAATCAGCCGCGGCTCTCGTCGGCTCGGCGGGAACCCTTGAACAGTCCGGCTGATCCGCGCGGGGACCGAACGACCCGCAACCGATCAAGCCCTGGACACGCTGGAGGTGCCGTGATGCGTATTGCCGCCGGTGACTACGAGATCGACGACGACCCGGACCGGGTCGACGCCGCGGCCGCGGTGGCGTTCTTGACCACCGCGGCCTACTGGGGGCGGTGGCGTGGCGGCGAGGACATCAGGCGCCAGATCGGGGCGGCCTGGCGCGTCGTGGGCGCCTACGACCGGACCGGAGCCATGGTCGGCTTCGCCCGCGCGTTCGGCGACGGCGGAGCCGCCTACCTGTCCGATGTGTACGTGCTGCCCGAGCACCGCGGCGCCGGGCTCGGCCAGGCCATCGTGCGGATGATGATCGAGGACGGGCCGGGCTCCGGCTGGCGCTGGATGCTGCACACCTCCGACGCGCACGGCCTGTACCGGCAGTTCGGCTTCGCCTCGCCCGATGGCCGCTACCTCGAGCGCCCGGGGGCGGATGGGGAGACGGGCAGCCCGG
>JASIGD010000524.1 GCA_030045295.1 Streptosporangiaceae bacterium | reverse complement strand
GCAGACGTACGTGCTGGGCGGAGCGTTCAACTGCGGTAAGGGCCAGCCCGGCCAGGTCGCGCCGGTCAGCCACGGCTGCCCGGCGGTGCTGATGCGCGGCGTACGGATACTCAACACGGTCGAGGAGGGTGTGACATGACCGCGGTATCCGACGGGCTCTCGCCGCAGGAAACGGTGGAGCGGGCCCTGGCCGCTTCCCGCACCGATGAATGCGTCGTGATCGCCGACGACACCTCGGAGGCCAACCTCCGCTGGGCGGGCAACACGCTGACCACCAACGGCGTGTCCCGCTCGCGCCAGCTCACCGTCATCGCGATCGACCGGCGCGCCGACGGCGCGGCGGCCGGGGTGGTATCGAGGGCCGGGGTCCGGCCCGACCAGGTCGCAGAGGTAGTGCGCGAGGCCGAGCGCGAGGCCGGGCAGGCGCTGTCCGCCGAGGACGCGGCTCCGCTAGCCGGACCGGAGCAGGCAGCATCGTTCGGAAAAATGAATGAAGAAGAACTGAGCTGGGACTCCCCGGCAGCCCGGACCGAAATCGGGGTCCTGCGCGATTTCGCGGTCGCGCTCGGCGAGACGCTGCGCGAGGCGCAGGCCACCGGGCGGAAGCTGTACGGGTTCGCCGAGCACCAGCTGACCAGCACGTTCCTCGGAACCTCGGGCGGGCTGCGGCTGCGGCACGACCAGCCGGCCGGACGGGTCGAGCTGAACGCGAAATCGGCTGACCTGGCGCGTTCGGCCTGGACGGGCGCGGCGACCCGCGACTTCACCGACGTTGACGTAGCGGGTCTTGCCGCCGGGCTGTCCGAGCGCCTCGACTGGGCCAAGCGCGCGATCTCGCTCCCGGCCGGGCGCTACGAGGTGCTGCTGCCGCCGACCGCCGTGTCCGACCTGCTCATCTACATGTACTGGTCGGCGGGGGCCAGGGACGCGTCGGACGGCCGGACGGTGTTCAGCAAGGCGGGCGGCGGTACCCGCGTCGGCGAGCGGCTGTCGTCGCAGCCCGTCACGTTGTCCAGCGACCCGCGGGCGACCGGGCTGAGCTGCGCGCCGTTCGTGATCGCGCACGCGTCCGGGGCGGACTCCTCGGTCTTCGACAACGGGCTTCCGCTAGCGGAGACCTCGTGGATCCGTGACGGCTCCCTGGCCGCGCTGGTCTCGTCACGGCACTCGGCCGCGCTGGCCGGCCTGCCGGTCACGCCCGCCATCGACAACCTGACCTTCGCCACCTCCGCCGTCGCGGTGCCGACGCTGGAGGAGATGATCGCGTCCACCGGACGCGCGCTGCTGCTGACCTGCCTGTGGTATATCCGCGAGGTCGACCCGCAGACGTTGCTGCTCACCGGGCTCACCAGGGACGGGGTCTACCTGGTAGAGGACGGCGAGGTGGTCGGCGCGGTGAACAACTTCAGGTTCAACGAGTCGCCGGTCGGCATGCTCGGGCGGCTGGTCGAAGTCGGCGACACCGTGCCGACCCTGCCCCGCGAATGGGGTGACTACTTCAACCGCGCCGCGATGCCGCCGGTACGGGTCGAAGGCTTCAACATGTCGTCGGTGAGCCAGGCCAGCTGAGTTCCGCGGTGTCCGCTGGCGCCCGGCCGGCGTCTTGGACGGCGGGTGGGTCGCCAGCGCGGGGGCGCAGGGCATACCGTGGAAGCGTGAGGTTGGGTAGTGCTCACCGCGGCCGGCCGCAGGTGCACATCGTGACGCAAGCGCAGCGGTCGCTGTCTGATGACATCAACTACCGGCAGCGCAGGTACCTGCTGATGATGGGCATCCGCGCCGTCTGCTTCGTCATCGCCGTGATTATGTTCGTCAATCACCTAGGCTGGCTGACCGTGATACCCGCTGTGGGCGCTATCGCGATTCCCTATTTCGCCGTGGTGTTCGCCAACGGCGGCCGAGAGCCGAACAACGTCCGCGGCTTCATGGAGTACCAGCCGAACCTGCCGGTCCGCGGCGACCCGACCCAGCCCCCGCCGGAAGCAAACGGCGGAAACGGCTATCGCCCCTCGCGCCCCGGTAGCGGCGACAACTGATTCGCCTGCTCAGCGCTGTCCCGAGATCTGGTTGTAATTGGGTCTTGACACACTGGGGGGTGTTTCCGTGTAGCATTCATATCGGTGCTCTGGTCCCCCGTCGGAGCGCCACTGCCGGCGTTCCGGGCCCCCGTCGGAACGCCGATGATCGCGACGCCGGGTGGTTTGCCCCCGTAACCACCCGGCGTCGCCCTATGCTCGGCGCCTTTCGGGCGCCTCGCCGGGCTCGCAGCGCCGTCCCGCGGGACGACCCCCGAAACCCCCGCATGACCCCCTCTTTGTTTGTCCTTGGGTCGGAGGCCTGGTGCCGTCGGGGGCCTCGGCCCGGTTCCCTGCGGGCCGGGATTTTGTATGCACTGATCTTTTCGTTATTGGCGAAGGCAAAACCGGAGTGACGATCAGCGGGCGCTTACTAATTCCGCGGCAAATACCACATGGTGGGCAATGCGCGGGGTTATTCGGTCTTGCGGAACTCGGCTATGCCTATGGCGAGCATCACGGCACCCATGGCGGCGACGATGGCCAGGCACAGCGGTATCGGGACCACCCAGCCGAACCAGGTGATGCCCGGGCTGAGTAGGTGCAACGCCTGCGGGTCGATCGCCAGGTGGGTGAACACCGCATGACGCATCGGGGCCACGATGTAGGTGAGCGGGTCGAGGCGGGTCAGCACGGTCAGCCAGGCGGGCAGGTTGTTCAGCGGGTAGAGGGCGCCGGACAGGAAGAACAGCGGCATCACGATCATCTGGGTGAGCGCCATGAATGCCTGGATCTTCTTGACCCGCGCCGCCATCATCACCCCGAACGCGGTCAGCGTGAACGACAGCAGCAGCAGCTCCCCGGCCAGGATCAGCAGCAGCTCCGGATCGTAGGGCACGTGCGCGAAGCCGGCCAGGGCCAGGAAGATTACCCCCTGGAAGGTGGCCACGGTCGCACCCCCCAGGCACTTGCCCACCACGATCGTCCACCGCCGCACCGGCGCGACCAGCATCTCAGCGAGGAAACCGAACTCCCGGTCCCACACGATCGACGCGGCCGAGAAGATCGCGGTGAACAGCACCGACATCGCGAGCACGCCAGGGTAGATGAACGTCTTGAAGTCGACCCCGCTCGGCAGGCCATGGGAGGCCAGGCTGGATAGCCCGGTGCCCAGCACGAGCAGGAACAGCACCGGCTGCACCAGGGACGTGACCGCCCGCAGCCGGTCGCTGCGGAACCTGATCAGCTCGCGGCGCCAGACGATGTTGACCGCGCGCAGGTCGTGGTGCAGGCTGCGCTCGGGTACGGCGACCCTGATGGTCTCGGTGAGGACCCGCTCCCCGGCCTCGAGGGTGTCGGTAGGAGCAGTGTCTTGAGCTGCCATTGTGCTACCTCCTGCCGAACCGCGTCGCGAGCCTGCGGTTACGGTCGGCAACCGATGCCTCGGCGTCACGGATGGTCTTACCCGTGTAGGACATGAAGACGTCGTCCAGGGAGGGCCGGGACACGCTCACCGAGCGGATGGCCAGCGGCAGACGCGCGAACAGCTGGGGCACGAACAGCTCGCCCGATTCCACCGAGAACGTCAGCAGTCCCTCGTGCATGGCCGCTTCGATGCCGAACACCTCGGCCAGCGCGCGGATCGCCGCCGGGTCGTCGGCGGTGCTGATCTGCACCCGGTCCTTGCCGATGGAAGCCTTCAGCGCCTCCGGCGAATCCATCGCGACGATCTTCCCGTGGTCGATGATGGCGATCCGGTCGCAGTTCTCCGCCTCGTCCATGTAGTGCGTGGTGAGGAAGATGGTGACGTCCTCGCGCTTCTTCAGCTCGGTGATGTACTCCCAGATCGATACCCTGGTCTGCGGGTCAAGCCCGACCGTCGGCTCGTCGAGGAACAGCACGCGCGGCGCGTGCAGCAGGCCGCGTGCGATTTCCAGCCTGCGCTGCATGCCGCCGGAGTAGGTGGATACCACGCTGCCTCGCCGTTCCCACAGCCCGACCATCTCGAGCACCTGGCGCAGCCGCGGCGCGAACGCCGCCTTGGGCACCCCGTACAGGTCGGCGTGGAAGCGCAGGTTCTGCTCGCCGGTCAGGTAGCTGTCCAGCGTGGTGTCCTGGAACACCAGGCCGATGTTGCGGCGCACGGTGTCCCGTTCTTTGACGACGTCGTGACCGGCGACCCTGGCGGTCCCTGAGGTCGGGTCCGCCAGGGTGCACAGGATCTTGATCGTGGTGGACTTGCCTGCGCCGTTCGGGCCGAGGAAGCCGAACGTCTCGCCCGTGGCAACCTCGAAATCGACGCCGCGGACGGCGTCGATCTCGCCGTACTTCTTGACCAGCTCGCTGACCGAGATAGCCGAAGTCACCCTTGCGCGTCCTCCCCGGTCTCCTCGTCGTCTGCCGCGAGGATACGGTATAGCGCCTTGCGCGTGTCGGTCAGGATCTTGTTGGCCTCCTTGATCTGGGCCGGCGAGCCTGCCTGGGATACCTGCATGGTGGCCATCATGACCTGGCGGGTCAGGGCGTGCATCTGGAAATAGGCGTCATCGACGCTGCCGGTCACGGCATCCCAGGACGACCTGAGCTCGTCGGCGTGCGCCTCGACGTACGCCTGGCCTTCGTCGGTCAGGGTGTACATCCGGCGCCGGTCTTCTCCGGCCTGCGCGCTGATCAGGCCCTCGTCCTCCAGTTGCTGCAACGCCGGGTACACAGACCCCGCGCTCGGGCGCCACACGCCCTGGGTGCGCGCGCCGATCTCCTGGATGATCTGGTAGCCGTTCCACGGCTGCCCCTCGGCCAGCAGATCGAGTATGGCGGCGCGAACGTCACCGCGCCGGACGCGCGGACCGCGGCCCCTGGGACCCCGGAACTTCGGCGGCCCGAACGGCCCGCCTCGTCCCTCGAACTGGAACGGGCCTCCGCCCCACGGGCCGGGACCGCCGCGCACCCGGGCGCGCCCGCGCATGTGCCTTGGGTGTCCGCCGCGGCCTTCTCGGGGACCTTCTCCCCATCCTTCGTTATGCATTGCGATGCTCCTTGAATGTCTCTAGATCGCTTCTCGATCCTTGTCGTTAGCTCAACGATATATCGATATAGATCGTTTGGCAAGCGCGGGTTGCTGGGATCTGGCCTCGGCAGTGAGGGGCGCGAGATTACCGTGGACAGAAACCCCGGTTTTTTGCGAGGTAACTGTCCACGATCTGGCCGGGGGACGCCTACGGGCGGACGGGGAGGGTGTACTCGCGGCGGATGCTGTTGCCGAGGCGGGAGATGTCGGCGCCGTACACGTGCATGGAGATGGCCACGTCATCGCCTGTGTTACGTACCCGGTGTATGTCGCCGGGCGGCGCGAAGCCGCTAACCGTCCCGGCCGGGTTCACGTTGCGGGCGACGAGTTCGAGGGCACGAGCGCCGTCGGTGAGCGCGAAGACTTCCTCGTACTCGCGTCCCTGCAGGACGCCCGTTACGCACCAGGCCACGTGGTCGTGAATCACCGTTTCCTGGCCGGGGAGCCAGACCATGGCCGCGATCGAGAACGAGCCGTCGGGTTCGGCGTGGAGCAGGTGACTCTGGTAGCAAGCCGGGTCTCCGTGTCGCAGGCACGCGGGGAGGACCGCCGCCGGTTCCGGAAGGTGGCCGCGCAGCGTGCACACTACGCGTTCGGCCGTTTTCTGCCAGTCCAGGCCCAGGCGGACGTCGGCGCGGACCGCGCAGGCGAGGCTGTCCGGGCACGTCCCGCGTTCGGTCGCGGAACCCGCCTCGCTGCTCGCTGTGGCATGATCTGTGCTGGTCAGTGGCATGACGCCTCCCTGGATCCCAGGCTAGCGATCACCGGCCCATTGACACCAATGCCAATCCATCCGTTAACGCATAGGCAGCGTCGATCAATCCAGGCGTGCCGCGCCGGGATACCGCGGAGTCCGCGCAACGTCCGGCGCGCGATGCTAGTCGGTGACGGCCGAGTAAGCGACCACGCCACGGCGCATCGCGTTGATGGCGGCGCGGGCGGTCACGGCCAGGCTGGGGACCGCAGAGCTGCCTGCGGCCGGTCCGCCGTTCGCGGCAGCCGCAGGTGCCGGGAGCTCGGGGAGCGCGGTGGCTATCTGGTCCAGGAGGTCGATGGTCTGCTTGACCGAGCGGACGAAATCGCCGGGGGTAAGGTCGGGCGATTCGTCCAGCACCGCCTCTAGCTTCGCGCCTCGCGCCCAGCGGTAAGCGGCCCAGGCAAAACCGAGATCGGGTTGGCGGAGGAACGAGAGTCCGTTGTCTTTCTCCAGCTGGTCAAGCTCACCCCAGGTCCTGACCATGGCGGCGAGCGTCTCGGGCACCCGGCCCTTGGGCAGCCGGGGCGGGTGGGCGTCGTCGGCCTGCCGCGACTCGAACGACAGGGCCGACACGCAGGCGGCCAGCTCCGCCGGGGACAGGCCATCCCACAGCCCGCCGCGGATGCATTCGGCCGCCAGCAGGTCGAGCTCGGTGTACAGGCCCGCCAGGCGCCGGCCGTCGGCCGTGACCGTGTCCCCGGTCAGGTAACCGAGCCGGTCAAGGACACCGCATACCCGGTCGAAGGTGCGGGCGATCACGTGGGAGCGGCCGGCCATCCTGCGCTCGAGCGCGTCGGTCTCGCGCTCGAGCCGGAGGTAGCGTTCCGCGTACCGGGCGTGATCCTCGCGGTCCGGGCAGTCGTGGCACGGATGCCGACGCATCCGCTGCCGCAGATCCGCGACGTCAGCGGCGGCGTCGGCGGCGTCGGCGGCGCTGTCGCCGCCCGCGGAAGGGCCAGGGGTGCGACGGGACTTCGGGATTCGCCCCGGCCCGGCGCCGGCCAGCCGGTTCCGCATCGAGGCCGCCAGGTCCTTGCGGTGCTGCGGTGAGCGAGGGCTGAACGACCCGGGGATCCGTATCTTGTCGATGACTTCGGCCGGTACCGGAAAGTCGGCCACGGCCAGCCGCTTGACCTGGCGGCCCTGGGTGAGCACGAGCGGACCGGGCCCCGCGGGCCGGCCGTTTCCGGTCGCCGCGTGCAGGCCGGGCTGGAGAACTACCGCCAGGCCGGCCCGCTTGCCGCCCGGGACGCGGATGATGTCGCCGGGTCGCAGGAGCGCCAGCGACCTGGCCGCTTCGGCCCGGCGCGATGTCGCACGGGCGCGGGAGAGATCGCCTTCCCGCTCGGACAGGGTCTTCCTGATTTCGGCGTACTCCGCGAAGTCGCCTTTTTCGCAGCTCATCGCCGCGGCGAGTTCGGCCATCGCCCGCCGGTTCTTCCGGACCTGCCGGGCCAGGCCGACGACGCCGCGGTCAGCCTGGAACTGGGCGAACGAGGACTCGAGCAGGGCTGATGCCCTGGCCCGTCCGGCCCAGCCGGTCAGGTTGACGGCCATGTTGTAGGAAGGCCGGAAGCTGGAGTTCAGCGGGTAGGTACGGGTGCTGGCCAGGCCCGCCACCGCGCCCGGGTCCATTCCCGGCTGCCACAGCACGACCGCGTGTCCCTCCACGTCAATGCCGCGCCGCCCCGCGCGCCCGGTCAGCTGGGTGTACTCCCCCGCCGTCAGGTCCGCGTGGGTCTCGCCGTTCCACTTGTCGAGTTTCTCGATGACCACGGTGCGGGCCGGCATGTTGATGCCGAGCGCGAGAGTCTCGGTCGCGAATACCGCGCGGACCAGCCCGGCGGCGAACAGCTCCTCGACGACCTCCTTGAAGGCGGGCAGCATGCCCGCGTGATGGGCCGCGATCCCGCGCCGTAGCCCGTCCAGCCATTCGCCGTAGCCGAGGACGGTCAGGTCCTCCGCCGGGATGTCCGCGGTACGACGGTCGGCGGTCTGCCCGATCACCTCCGCCTCTTCTGGCGTCGTCAGCCGCAGCCCGGCGGCCAGGCACTGCTGGACCGCCGCGTCGCAGCCGGCCCGGCTGAAGATGAACGTGATCGCGGGCAGCAGTCCCGCCGCGTCGAGGCGCGCGATCACGTCGGGCCGGTACGCCCGCGGGAACCGGCGCGGTCGGCGGCCGCCCCGCCCGGGGCGGTGCGGTGCCTTGCGCTCGATCCACGTGTCACGCTGGGCCAGCCGCAGCAGCTCCGGGTTGACCCGGGTGTGGTCGTCGTCGGTGAACAGGTCGTACAGCCGGTTGCCGACCAGCACATGCTGCCACAACGGCACGGGCCGCCGCTCGTCCACGATGACCGTGGTCCCGCCGCGGACCTGGTCCAGCCATTCGCCGAACTCTTCGGCGTTGCTGACCGTCGCGGACAGCGCCGCCACCCGCACCGACTCCGGCAGGTGGATGATCACTTCTTCCCAGACCGCGCCGCGCGAGGAGTCCGCCAGGTAGTGCACCTCATCGAGAACCACGTAGCCGAGGCCCGCGAGGGCCGGCGAGCCCGTGTACAGCATGTTGCGCAGCACCTCGGTGGTCATCACCACCACCGGGGCTTCGCCGTTGATGCTGTTATCCCCGGTGAGCAGCCCCACGGTGCGGCTGTCGTACCGGCGGACCAGGTCGGTGTATTTCTGGTTGGACAGCGCCTTGATCGGCGTGGTGTAAAAGCACTTGCGCCCCTGAGCGAGCGCCAGGTGCACGGCAAATTCCCCGACCACCGTCTTGCCCGATCCGGTGGGCGCGGCCACCAGTACGCCGTGACCGGCTCCGAGCGCGCGGCAGGCGGCCACCTGGAAATCGTCGAAGTAGAAGTCGTAGAGCGCGCGGAAGGACGCGAACTCCGGGTCAGACTTCCGTTCGCGGGACGCGGCGTACCGTTCCGCCGGAGTGGTCATGATCCCAGACTAGGCCGCGGGCGCGGCTGCGGCGTCAGTTGAGGCTGCTGTGGGTCTCGGCGTCGTCGAGCTCGATCGGGGACAGCTCGTCGTCGGCCAGGCCCGCGTACGGGTCGGGGTGCAGCCGGTCCCGGCGCCGGTCGTTGAGGTACACGATGACCTCGGCCACCTCGATGAGCACGACGCACGGCACGGCCAGCAGCAGCATGGTGATCGGGTCGGGGCTGGGCGAGGCGATGCCAGCGAACACGAACACGCCGAAGATCATGAACCGGCGCCACTTGCGGAACCGCGCATGGGTCAAGATGCCGACCAGGTTCAGCATGACCAGGAACAGCGGGATCAGGAAGCACACCCCGAAACCGATCAGCATGACCAGCGCGTAGCTGAGGTAGGTGTCCACGTTCGGCAGGTTCACCACGCCGTCCGGGGTCAGGCCCAGCAGGTAATGCAGGCCCCGCGGCATGACCAGGTAGCCGAACAGCGCGCCACCGGTGAACAGCGGCACCGCCGCGCCCAAGAACGCGTACGTCCACCGCTTCTCCTTGGAGTACAGCCCGGGAGCCACGAACGCCCACAGCTGGTACAGCCAGACCGGGCAGGACAGGATCACCGCCGCGATGAACGCGACCTTGATGCGCAGGTAGAACGGATCCAGGATCCCGTTGATGACCAGCTGGTCGCCGACCTGATGGCAGCCGGTCATATGGTTGATGACCGCGCGGCAGAACGGCCGCTCGATCGTCGTCCAGATCCAGCCGAAGAAATAGAACCCGACCCCCATCCCCACGGTCAGGGCCAGGGCGCACTTGATGATCCGGTTACGCAGCTCGCGCAGGTGGTCCATCAGCGGCATGCGGCCCTCAGGGTTCGCCCGCCGCTGCGAGCGCACGAACCGCTCGCCCACGACGCGGGCACCCGTGATGGCATCGGTGAGTTTGGCCATGACCGCTTCCGGCAGGTCGGTAAGAGCGCGAGCTTAACTGGGCTGCTGGCTGTGCGAAGCCTCGGCGGATGCTCCAGCCTGTACAGCAGGGGCCGATGCGTCCATCGCGGCCGCCCGCTGCAGGTCGCGGATCTGCTGCTGCAACGCATCGATCTGCGCCTGCTGGTCGGGCTGCGGAGTCGCGGTGAGCTGGGCTGGGGCCGGGACCGCGGTGGCGGTGCCGGCGGAAGTCTCGGCGGAGGCACCCGGCGCCGACTCGTCGTCCTCGTGCAGGCCCTGAACTTCTCGCTTCAAGATGCGCATCGACTGGCCGAGCGATCGAGCCGCATGCGGCAGCTTCTTCGACCCGAACAGCACGATGATCACAACGGCGATAATCGCGATCTTCAGGGGGCTGTCGAACAGGTCGCCAATGTTCATGTGCGTCCTCTTTAGTGCAGGAGACGTCTTTCCCGGCCGAGTCTACACGGCGGCCTGAGCAGGAAACAGTTTCCGCAGGCAAACGCGGTGACCACCGATCATACGACGTAGTTCGCAAGCGCCGCCGCGGCCGCGTCGCGGATCTCGGCCACCAGCGAAGGCGGCGAGGTGACCCGGCCGTCCTCGCCGAGCCGCAGCGCCAGCCTCCGGACCCAGCCGGTATCCGGCGTGCGCAGCACCACCCGGAGGCCTCCGTCGGGCAGGTCGGACACCGACTCGCACGGGTAGTACTCCGCCACCCAGCGCCCCCCAGCGGACAGGTCGAGCTGCACGTGCACGTCGCCGGGTGAGGGCCGGAACAGGCCCTGGTCCAGGTCTACGGGGGTAGCCTCGGCCGGCGGCGACGCCGGCTGGTCGAGCACGGTCAGGGCCAGCACCCGGTCCAGCCGGAACAGCCGCACCCCTTCGGCGCGCAGGCACCAGCCTTCCAGGTACGGCCGCCCCTCAACCACCAGCAGCCGCATCGGGTCCACGTCGCGTTCGGTCGCCTCGTCGCGGCCCGGCACGTAGTAGCGCAGGTGCACCCGCCGGCCAGCGGAGATGGCCGCGCCGATCTGGGCGGCCAGTCCCTCGGCGCCGTCGCCGGACGGCATGTCGACCTGCACGGCGACCTGGGCGCTGATCAAGGCGGCCTCCCCGGCGGCGGCCTCGAGCTTGGCGATCAGCCTGGACAAGGCCGACCTGTCCTCCAGGCCCGGCACCTCGGCCAGCATCCTGAGCGCGACGAGCAGCGCGCTCGCCTCGTCCACGGCGAGCCGCAACGGGCGGGCGATGGACTCGGCCTGGCTGACGACGATCTCGCCGCCTTCGTAGGACAGGTCGATCGGGCAGTAGGGATCTGGGGCGCGCAGCTCGACGCACCACAGCAGGTTGAGGTCGTCGACGAGCTCGCGCTCGCTGACGCCGAACGCCGCGGCCGTCTCGGCCAGCCCGACCGACTTCCGGCTGACTACGTACGGTACCAGGGCGAGTAGCCGCTGCAACCGCTCCGTCGAGGTGACTACCGCGCTCACGCGAGTACTCCCTTGAGTCTGGCGATCACGGCTTCGCGCAGGTCGGGAGGGTCGAGCACGACCACGTCCGGGCCGAACCAGGCGGCGTAGTCGGCGAACGATCCGACGTCGGCGAAGCGCGTGGTCACCAGGTCCCAGCCATCCGCGGCCGTCTGGTCGTCGGCGCGGACCGAGACGGCGTGCTGGCGCAGGCCGACACCCGCGCCCGACCGCACGCGCAGGACCGCGGTGTGCTCGCGCGCGGGCGAATCCCAGTCGCGGACGAGCTCACGTACGTCCACGCCGTCCGGGACGGTCACGCTGCCCGGCGGGCCGCAGAACCGCACCGCCCCCGCGATCCGGCTGAGCCGGAAGACCCGGGCGGCCTTACGGTCCCTGTCCCAGCCCGCTACGTACCAGCGGCCGTGCCGGTTCACCACCCCCCACGGCTCGAGCTCGCGCCGCTGCGGCTCGCTCCGGCCCGCGGCCCGGTGGCTGAACGTCACGGGCCTGCGATCCCTGACCGCTTCCCAGAGCGGCCCGAAGGTCGGCTCGGGCGTGCCGAGCCGGGGCTCGATTCCCTGCGGGGCCGGATGCTCGTCCACGGCGTCGATCCCCGCAGCACGCAGTTTCAGCAGTGCCCCCGCGGCCGCGCCGGCCAGCTCAGCCCGCTGCCAGACCCGCGCGGCCAGGCCGAGCACCGCGGCCTCGTCCGCCTCCAGGCGCAACTCGGGCAGTTCGTAGGCCTGCTGCCTGATCCGGTAGCCGGGATCTTCGTCGAAGGGATGGTTGACGCCGGTCTCGAGCGGCACGCCAAGCTCGCGGAGATCCTCCTTGTCCCGCTCGAACATCCGCTTGAACAGGTCGTCCTGCTCCGGGTAACCCGGCACGGCCTGCCTGATCTGGTCCGCGGTGAGGTAACGCCTGGTGGATAGGAGGCATACGACAAGGCCGAGCAGCCGCTCGGTCTTGCGCTTCGACATGGACCCTCCAAACCCGCCAGGCCCTCCCGGTACCTTCAGGTTATTGTCTCGCAGGCTGTGCTGTGCTGGCCTCGCGTGACGATCCCCGGATACCTCTCGCACCCCCGGCTACAGTACGGTTCGTGATCACGTGGCGGGACGGAACGGTCAGCGGGACGGGGCGCCAGTGGCCGGGCGCGATCGAGCTCGACGTGTCGGTGCACGGCAAGCTGGTACGGGCGCTGGCCTACCCGGCGCTCACCGGACGCCCGCGGCCGGGCGACCGGGTCCTGCTCAACACCACGGCGCTCGATCTCGGCCTCGGCACCGGCGGGTACGCCCTCGTCGTCGCGGTCCCCGACCGGCTGCCGCCCGATCCCGAGCTCAGCGGTCACCTCGTCAAGGCGCGCTACACGCCGCTGCAGGCTACCGTGCCCGGTGCCGACGAGCCGGGATCGCCTTATCACGACGTACTACGCGACGCGGACGACATCGGCGGGATGCCGGTCGTGGTGGCCGACTTGCATTCTGCCCTCCCGGCCGTGCTGGCTGGCCTTTTCGACCCGCCCGAACGCGCCGGCGCCGGCGCGCGGCCGCCGGTCCGCGCGGTCTACGTCATGCAGGACGGCGGGGCGCTGCCCGCCTGGTTCTCACGCACGTGCGCGGCGCTCAAGGACGCGG
>JASIGD010000064.1 GCA_030045295.1 Streptosporangiaceae bacterium | reverse complement strand
ACGTCGACCTGTACCAGCCGGCCAGGCTCGACCCGCGGGTCCCGATCGAGGACACGGTCGGGGCGGTCGCGGAGATGATCGAGGCCGGATTCGTCCGCTACCTCGGCTTGTCGGAGGTGGGGGCGGACACCATCCGCCGGGCGCACGCCGTCTATCCGGTGACCGAGCTGCAGATCGAGTACTCGCTGATGAGCCGGGGCATCGAGACGGCGATCCTGCCCACCGCGCGCGAGCTCGGCATCGGCGTAACCGCCTACGGGATACTGTCGCGCGGCCTGCTGAGCAGCGGCACCGCCCGGCTCGCGTCCGATGACCCGCGCACCCGCTTCCCGCGTTTTCGGGCCGAGAACCACGCGAGGAACCTGGAGCTGCTGGCCGCGCTCGAGGCCATCGCCGAACAGAAAGGGGTGACCGCCGCTCAGCTGGCCATCGCGTGGGTTGCCTCTCGCGGCGACGACATCATCCCGCTGATCGGGACCAAGCGCCGCGATAGGCTCGCCGAGGCGCTGCGCGCGCTGGACCTGACGCTCAGCGCGGACGATCTCGCCGCGATCGAGGCCGCGGTCCCCGCTGATGCGGTCGCGGGGGAGCGGTACGAGGCGTCGCAGATGGCCGCGCTGGACAGCGAGCGCTGAACTTCGAGCTGTATTCGCCCGCCAGTCCTCCGAGCCGGGCGGGAGCGCCGTCCGCCGGTGCTCAAGGTCAGCCGTGGCGTCATGACCGTGCGGGTACTTCCCCCCGCGCGGTGCCAGCCTCGGGCGCGGGAACGTCCTCGGACGCAGCTTCGGCCGCAATGCCGCCTTCCGACGGGGAGCCGCTCCTGCCTGGCCGCAGCGTCAGGACCAGCCGCCGGGTCAGAAGCTGTCCCAGCAACACCACTGCTACCAGCAGCCCCGCCACGATTCCGTCAAGCCAGAAGTGATTAGCCGTCACTACCACCACCAGCAGCGTCAGCGCCGGGTAGCCCGCGGCCAGCCAGCGCCACCGGCTGCGCGAGACCGTGATCACCGCGATGGCGACGATCAGCGCCCAGCCGACGTGCACCGACGGCATGGCTGACAGCTGATCGGCGTCAAACCCGCCGCGAGAGCTGTACACGGACTCGCCGTACCGGACCGCGGTATCGACCAGACCGGTCGCCGGCAGCATGCGCGGCGGTGCTACCGGGATCAGCTGGATGAGCAAGCTGGCGAAGGTGAACAGGACCACCGTGGTCCGGATCCCGCGGTAGCGGTCCCGGTGCCGCGCGTACAGCCAGATCAAGCAGGCGCCCAAGACCGGGAAATGCAGGATGTCGTAATAGAAGTTGAACGCCTGCACGAGCAGCGGGTGCGGCAGGAAGATCCGCTGCACGCTGGTCTCGCTCGGCAGGTGCAGTATCCGCTCGGCACGCCACAGCCACCGGGCCCGGGACAGCGCCCCGCCGGGACCCAGCACCGTGAACGACCCGGCAAACTGCCACAGCCCGTACAGCCCGAACAGCAGCGCGGCCTCCCAGGCCACCCCGTCCGCCAGGCCCCAACCGCTCGGGCGGCTCCGCGCCTGGCCCAGACGGCGCCACCGGACGGCCCGGGTCACCGCCGCGACGATCGCCAGGCAGCCCGCGATGGTCACCGCGTACTGCCAGGCGAGCATCGCATGCGGCAACGCCGTGCCCCCGAATCCTCAGCTGACCACCCAGCAACAACCGCGACAACCGGAGGATGGCCCCGTTTAGTCCCCGTTCAGGCCGTGTTCAGGCTGCGGCCCATCTCATGCTAACCGCCGGCCCGCGACAACCGGCTCAGCGCCTCAGCGCTTAACGGCTCAGCGGCTCAGCGCCTCAGTGCTTAACGGCTCAGCTTCTGCCGTTGCGGCTGAGGCCGGAGGGGTCCGGCTCGCCTTGCGGCAGCGACACGTCCCCGGTCACGTCCGCGGCCAGCCGCACCCGATCCCCGTCGACCAGCCGGACCTCCACGCCGGGCAGCACCCGGTCGTCGTTGACGTAGGTGCCGTTGGTCGAGTTCTCGTCCTTGATCGAGGCGCGCCCGGCGTCGTCCACCTGGACCGTGGCGTGCCGCCTCGAGACGTTGTCGAAGCGGGCGAACGCAGCGGCGACGAGCGACTCGGCGGGGTCGCGGCCGAGCAGGACGGACGTTCCCGCCGGGATGTCCACGTTACCGGTGGGGAACGTGATCCTCATGACGACCGGCGAGATGCGCCTGCGCCCCCGCGCCAGCGGCTCACCGCAGGTCGAGCAGATCACGTCCGCCGGGTCTGGCACCGCGGTGCCACAGCGCGGGCAGGAAGCGATTGCCTCACTACCGGTCCTGAGGAACTTCTGGGAAATGGTCGGCGACGGCAGGTCATCGTCGAATCCGCTGGCGTGCGGCAGGTTAGCGCCGCACCGGAAGCAGATCAGATCCTCCGGCTGGACCTTGACGCCGCAGTCGGGGCAGCTCAGGCTGGCCATGGCTCGCTCTCATGTTGGGGTATCGGCCAGCGTTAGACTACCGCCGCGGATGACTGATTGCAGCGGCTCTGAAAGCTCGGAGGAGCCCGCACGGAGCTCGGGCCCTCTCCGCTGTGCGAAGGTGTCCATATGATCAGCTACCAGCTGGCGCCGGAGCAGCAGGACCTACGGGACTCCGTCGCCCAGTTCGCCCGCGAGGTGGTCGCGCCGGTCATCGCCGGCTACTACGAGCGCGGCGAGTTCCCCTACGACATCGTGGCCAGGATGGGCAAGCTCGGCCTGTTCGGGCTGCCGTTCCCCGAACAGTACGGCGGCATGGGCGGCGACTATTTCGCGCTCTGCCTCGCACTTGAGGAACTGGCCCGGGTGGATTCGTCGGTCGCGATCACCCTCGAGGCCGGGGTATCGCTCGGCGCCATGCCCATATACCGGTTCGGCAGCGATGAACAGCGGCGCCGACGGCTGCCTGAGCTGTGCGCGGGGGAGCGGCTGGCCGCCTTCGGCCTCACCGAGCCGGGCGGCGGCTCCGATATTCCCGGCGGCATGCGTACCACCGCCAGGCTAGAGAAGGGAGAAGGGGAGGCAGGCGGGGGGGAGTGGGTGGTGGACGGCGCCAAGGCGTTCATCACGAACTCGGGGACCTCGATCACGTCCCTGGTGACCGTGCTCGCCATCACCGGCCGGGATGAGCACGGCCGCAAGGAAATCTCTTCGATCATCGTCCCGAGCGGCACCGCCGGATTCGTCCCGGGTCCCGAGTACTCCAAGGTCGGGTGGTGTGCCTCCGACACCAGGGAGCTGTCCTTCACCGGGTGCCGGGTCCCGGCCGAGAACCTGGTCGGCGAGCGCGGCCGGGGCTACGCCCAGTTCCTGCAGATCCTGGACGAGGGCCGGGTGGCGATCGCCGCCCTGGCCACCGGCCTGGCGCAGGGCTGCGTGGATGAGTGCGTCAGGTACGCCAGGCAGCGCGAGGCGTTCGGCCGCCGGCTTGACCAGCACCAGGCGATCCAGTTCGCCGTCGCCGACATGGAAGTGCGCGCGCACACGGCCAGGCTGGCCTGGTATGACGCGGCCGCCCGCCTGGTGGCGGGCCAGCCGATCAAGAAGGAGTCCGCGATCGCCAAGCTGACCGCCTCGAACGCGGCCATGGACAACGCGCGGGCTGCCACCCAGGTGTTCGGCGGCTACGGCTTCATGAACGAGACGCCCGTCGGGCGCTTCTACCGGGACGCGAAGGTCCTGGAGATAGGCGAGGGCACGTCGGAGGTCCAGCGCATGCTCATAGCCCGCGAGCTAGACCTCGGCGGCTAGTCCTGCCGGCAGCGAACCAGGTCTTGAAGCGGCGATGAACCCTGCGCCGATCCGGGCGGTTGGCCAGGTCATGGAAACGCCGCCGGGGGTAATCCTAATGAGGTAATAATTGGGGGCAATTTATATCATTATGGACTCATTAAACCGGCGGGAAGGCGCCGGGAGCCGGGCGTCTTAACCACTCCGGGAGCCGCTTAGAATCAACCGTGCTGGCGCCGCTTGGCGGCTATCACCCAACGTGACGGCGGTCACGGGCTGATGCCCGAGGGGCGGCTGCCGGGCCATCGCGCCGCCGGGCGCCCGGGGATGCTGGGGGGAAGGCTGCGGGAAGGCTCTGGGAGGAGCGATGACGACACGAGGAGTCACCAGTTGCTTACCCCTTGGTCAACGGGGTGCGCGTTCGGGCACGGCCTCAGGGACCGTGACGATCACCCCCGCGACGGGAAGATCTCTGCCCGTTTACTAGCGAATGCCCCATGGCGCCCACCCAGAAGATGATTATATGTCCTTACCCGTTTTGTAACGCGAGAGTGTGGCCTAGGCCGCCCTGTTGACCCGAGCCGTGCCGATCGTTTGCGGCGCGATCGTTTGCAGAGGGAAAGAGGGGTTCGTATGTTGTGGGGCTTGTGCGGTCTCAGCCCAACATACGACCAGGTCAGGTTCGCCGATGCGAGGTGCGAGCGTAGTGCGTAGACGATCGGTGACGAACCCTGGCGAGACAGCCGGGTCCGTCAACGGAGTGCCAGCCGACGGGGGAGGTTCAGCGCAACTAGCGGGAGGCAGCGGCACGGGCGACGGCTTGGCCGCGACCGGTACCGCCGTCCCGCCCGACACCGACCCCAGGGCCCCGAGGGAGCCAAGGGCCCTGCAGGGCGCCCAGGCTGCTGCCGGCCGGGCCGCGGCCGCGCCAGGAACGCAGGCGGGTACGGTAGTGGCCCCAGCCGGCTCCCCCGCGGACCCACGTAGCCCGGCCCGTAGCGGGACGGCACGACCACGTCGGCCCGGTTCCGACCGGTCGCGGTTCGCGCTCGCGAACTGGCGAGTGCGCTGGCGGCTGGTGGCCATGATCGCGGTGCCGACCCTGACCGCGGCCTTCCTCGGCGCGGTCACCATCTACGGTGACGTCAACAACTGGCTCGCAGCCGACCGCGTCCAGAACCTGGCGCAGCTCAACGCCTCGGTGGTGCGTCTGACCCAGGCGCTGGAGGATGAGCGCGACCTATCCGCCGGGTACGCGGCGAACCGGTCAGCCAGTGGCAACCTTATCGGTCAGCTGAGGACCGCCCAGGCTGCCACCACCGCCGCCGCTCAGGCGGTCGTGAATGGGGCGGGCGGCATTACGACCGGGAACGGCTATCAGCCCACGACGGTCCAAAATCTCAACGCGGTGCTCGACAGCCTCAACGACCTTAAGTACGACCGCCAGGCCGTAACCGCGTCATTGTTCCCGCCGTCGCAGGTCATCCGGGTCTACACGGGCAACATCATCGAGCCCGCGAACACGTTCAGCGCCTTCATCGGCACCGGCGCCAACGACGCCGACTTTGAAAGCAATGTCGCCACGCTCGGGGCGCTGCTGCAGGTCGAGAACGAGATGTCGGTGCAGCGCGGCATTCTGTTCGCGGCGCTGAGTTCCCCGCAGGCCACACTCGCGCCTGCCGACCTGGCCAACCTTGAGCAGGCCCAGCAGCAGCAAACGGCAGACGAGTCGAACTTTGACTCAACGGCCAGCACCACCGAGCAGCAGGACTTCAACAACATAGTCGCCGGGGCCCCGGTGGACCTCGCGCGCGCGCAGGAGTCGCTCGCCGAGTCGGTGGCTACCTCCAGCCCGTCCGTGCCGCTCACCGCGAATAGCAGCGGCCTGACCGCCGCGGGCTGGTACGACAACATGAAGTACACCATCGACCAGACCCGCCAAGTCGCCGATCAGCTGGTCAGTAACGTCACCGGCCGGGCCGACGCGCTCAAGTCCAGGGCCAGCCAGGACCTGATCATCACCAGCCTGGTGACGCTGCTGCTGCTGCTCCTGGTCCTGCTGGTGTCGACGGTCGTGGCCCGATCGCTGATCCGTCCGCTGCGCAAGCTCCGCAGCGACGCGCTCGACGTGGCCGGCCACCGGCTGCCCGAAATGGTGCGCAGGCTCAGCCAGAGCGAGGGCGCGGACGAGGGCGTCGACATCGAGCCGATCGGGGTCACCTCCACCGACGAGATCGGTGAGGTCGCGCGGGCCTTCGACCAGGTTCACCGCGAGGCGGTCCGGCTGGCGGCCGACGAGGCCATGCTGCGCGGCAACCTGAACGCGATGTTCATCAACCTGTCCCGGCGCAGCCAGTCGCTGATCGAGCGGCAGCTGTCACTGATCGATTCGCTGGAGCAGAGCGAGCAGGATCCCGGCCGGCTGTCCAGCCTGTTCCGCCTGGACCACCTCGCCACCCGCATGCGCCGCAATTCCGAGAACCTGCTGGTCCTGGCGGGGCATGAGGTGACGAGGCGGTGGAGCCAGCCGGTCCCGCTGGTCGACGTGCTGCGCGCGGCGATCTCCGAGATCGAGCAGTACGAGCGGGTCGTGCTCAACGTCCAGCCCGGAATCGTGGTCGTCGGCCAGGCCGTCAACGACGTCGTGCACCTGGTCGCCGAGATCGTGGAGAACGCGACCACGTTCTCCCCGGAAGACACCCAGGTGTACGTCTCCGGCCAGCCGCTGAGCAGCGGCGGCGTCCTCCTCGACATCACCGACAACGGCGTGGGGATCTCGGACCAGGAAATGTCGCACGCCAACTGGCGTCTTGACAACCCGCCGGTGGTCGATGTCGCGGTTTCCCGGCGGATGGGCCTGTTCGTGGTCGGCCGCCTGGCGGCCCGGCACGGGGTCCGGGTCCGGCTGCGGCACGCCCAGGCCGGCGGCCTGACCGCGCTGATCTGGCTGCCCGACACGGTGGCCGCGCCCGAAGTCGCGCCGCCTCTGGGCAGGCTGCGCCGCTTCGAGGCGGATGACTACGGGCCCGGGCCGTCGCTGTCCGCGCCGACGTCGGCCGCGCAGGCCACGGCGGCCGCGCGGATACCGAGGTTCTCGCCCATGTCGCCGTCGACCCCGTCCTTCACCCCGGCCGCGGGTCCTGGTACGGCCGGGTCCCCGGCGGTACCCGGGGTGCCGGGAGTCGGCTCCGCGGGAAACGGGCGAGAGGACCGGGACGAGTCCGGCCAGGTGCTTCCGGTGCGCAACGGCAAAGGCGGCGCCGGCGCACCAGCGAACGGCGCCGTCGCCGGCGAGGACGCCGACCAGACGGGCGAGGCCGGCCAGGAGGCGCTCGCGGGCCAGGAGGCGCTCGCGGGTCGGGAGGCGCTCGCGGGCCAGGAGACCCTCGCGGGTCCCGGGACCCCGGCAGGCCCGGGGGCTCCCGCAGGCCCGGGGGCTCCTGCAGCCCCGGTCGGCCCGGGTCCCAGCAAGCTGCCCGCATTCGGCGGACCGGCGCGGCAAGCTCCGCAGATCCCGCAGTCTCCGATCGGCGGCCAGAACGTCCACGGCGGCGACGGTCCGAGCGCGGCCGACGCGGCTACCGTGGCCAACGGCAGCCAGGGGACCGAAAGCGCGGCCGATCCGGGTAAGGTGACGGTGCCGCCGCCCGCCACCCACGACCAGCGGTTGCCGATCTTCGACTCGCTCGAGTCCGATTGGTTCCGCGCGAGCGGGAAGACCCTCAGCACGGCGCCTGCCCAGGGGACCCAAGCGGTCCCGGCCGCCCAGCCGGCCGCGCAGGCGTCGTGGACATCGCCCGCCGATGAGGGCTGGCGCGCGGCCGAGGCGCTCGCGGCTCCGGCGGCGGGCGAGATCACGCAAGCAGGCCTGCCGAGGCGGGTGCCGAGGGCCAACCTCGTGCCGGGCTCGGTTGGCAGCGGTGCCGAGGCCGAAGCCGACGCGCCCGCCCGGTCGGCGGATGCGGTTCGCAGCCGCATGGCCAGCTTCCAGCGAGGCGTGCGCGAGGGCCGCGCAGCATCACCCCAGACCGAGGAGCCGTAGGACACGATGACAATCGAAGGCCCACTCGCAGCGACACCACGAGGAGGAACCTGTATGGACGGGCGACGAGAGGAGTGCACATGAGCACACCAGGGCGTCCCGCGCAGGACCTTAACTGGCTGATCACCAACTTCGTGGAGCGGGTTCCCGATGTCGCTCACGCGGTGGTCGTGTCCTCCGACGGCTTGCCGCTCGCGTTCAGCGCGGGTTTCCCGCAGGAGCGCGCCGACCAGCTGGCGGCGGTGACGTCGGGGCTGACCAGCCTGACCCAGGGCGCGTCGCGCGTGTTCGAGGGCGGCGCGGTCGTGCAGACCGTGGTAGAGATGCAGCGGGGGGTGCTGGTGATCATGGCGATCAGCAACGGCTCGAGCCTTGCTGTGCTGGCCGCGTCAACCTGCGATCTCGGGCTCGTAGCCTACGAGATGACCCTGCTGGTCGAGCGGGCTGGGCGGGTCCTGACCCCGGCCACCCGCGGCGTCATGCAGGCAGCCATCCCGGGTGATGGGCGAAGGTGACCGGAGGTTTAAGTGGCGAGCCATGAGCGAGGTGACGACCGGTCACCGTTCGTGGGCTTGCCTGGTTCCTGGCAGGGTACAGGAGCCCGGGCCGGCCTGTGGGACGAGGGGCCTGCGCCGGCGCGGTCCGGGCTCGGCTTCGCGACCGAGGAGGACGGTGCCACCAGGCTCGTCCGCCCGTATACGGTGACCGGAGGACGGACGCAGCCCAGGTACCAGCTCGCCATCGAGGCGCTGGTGACCGCGACCGTCCTGGAACCTCGTGACCTGTCCGTCCTGGCTCCGGAATGCCAGGCGATCTTGCAGTTCTGCCGGGACTGGAGGTCGGTGGCGGAGGTGTCAGCGGTGCTGCGGCTACCGCTTGGCGTGGCAAGGATTCTCATCGCGGACATGGGCGCGGACGGGCTCGTCCGCATCCACCAGCGCGATGACTCGGAGGGCCGTCCGGACCTCCATCTGCTCGAAAGGGTGCTTAGTGGACTCCGTAAGATCTAGCGTCGCCCAGCCCAGGTCCGACGCGCCCGCCATGACGTCGGTGAAGATCGTCGTGGCCGGCGGATTCGGTGTGGGCAAGACGACCTTCGTAGGCTCGGTATCGGAAATAACGCCGCTGACTACCGAGGCGGTTATGACCGTAGCCAGCACCGACGTCGATGACCTGTCGCACGTGCCGGACAAGTCAACGACCACGGTGGCGATGGACTTCGGGCGGATCACGCTGGACAAGGACCTGGTCCTGTACATGTTCGGCACGCCGGGCCAGCACCGGTTCTGGTTCATGTGGGACGACCTGATCCAGGGTGCCATCGGCGCGGTAGTGCTCGTTGACACCCGCCGCCTGGCCGACTCATTCCCCGCGGTGGACTATTTCGAAGCGTCAGGGCTCCCGTTCGTCATCGGGATCAACGGGTTCCACGGGCAGTTCCCGCACCGGTCGCGGGACGTCAGCGAAGCCCTGGCGATCTCGCCGGACGTGCCCGTCATCCCGTGCGACGCACGGAACCGGGAATCGAC
>JASIGD010000523.1 GCA_030045295.1 Streptosporangiaceae bacterium | reverse complement strand
GCCGGCGGTCGGGGAGCCCGCCGCCAAGAAGAACGCATGGCAATAGCGGTGCCGAGAGACCCGCGGAGCGAGGTGAAAAGTCAGCAGGCTCCTGGAACCGCCGGGCTGGGCTGGCTACCGGGGCGCGTAGGTCCGGGTGGCTCGCTCGATGGCACTGAGGTAGCCGCTCCGCCCGTAGCCGGGCCCGGCGGCGCTGGTCGCCGCAGCGAGCACCCCGCGTATTTCATCGGTGGAGCTGAATCCCTTGCGCTCCATCCAGGCGGTCAGCCCGTCGAGCAGCACGCCCGCGTGGGCTGGGCCGTGTCGCAGCAGCGACGATGTCGTCATCACCACGTCCGCGCCGGCCAGCAGGTAGGCGGCCACGTCTTCGGCGGTTTCCACGCCGGTGCTGGCGGCGAGAGAGGCGCGTACCTGGCCGCGTAGCCGGGCGATCCAGGACCGGGCCAGCGTGGCCTCGGCCGGGCTGGACAGCTGGAACCCGGTGCTGATGGTGAGGGTGTCGGGGTTGACGTCGGTCTGCATGAACCGGTTGAACAGGACCAGTCCGTCCGCGCCGGCCTGGTCGAGGCGGACCGCCATTTCGCCGAGCGAGCTGAAGTAGGGGCTCAGCTTGACCGCGACCGGGACGCTCACCACGGCCTTGACCGTGGTGAGGATGTCGACGTACCGCTGTTCGGCGTCACGCGCGGGGATGAGCGGGTCGCCGGGCAGGTAGTAGATGTTCAGCTCGATGGCAGCTGCGCCTGCGTCCTGCATGGCGCGGGCGTAATCGGTCCACCCGCCGGGGGTGCTGCCGTTGAGGCTGGCGATCACCGGGATGCCCGATCCGGCGGCGCGCTGGATCAGGCTGAGGTACTGGCGGGGCCAGATGCTGGAGTCCGGGTCGATCAGGTAGGTCATGGCCTCGGCGAAGCTGTCGATGCCGGCCTCGGCCAGGCGTTCGTCCCGGTCTGCTTCGGCCCGGATCTGCTCCTCGAACAGCGACGGCAATACCACGGCACCCACGCCCGCCTGGGCGAGCCGGTCGACCCTGTCGCCTGTCTGGGTCATCGGGCCGGCTGAGGCGACCAGCGGGTTGCGCAGCTTCAGGCCCAGGTAGCTGGTGGCAAGGTTCATCGGCTGGTCCCTTCACCCTCGGCGCTGGGGGGCTGGGCCTTGCCGGAGGCGCTGGCCGCGAACAGGTCCGGGCCGCGGGCCGCCATGTCTTCATACGTGGCCCACCGCTGGCTGACCTGCTGCTGGGCCAGGTTGAGCAGGCGCTCGGCCGCTTCGGGGTTGGTGCGTTCCAGGATGCGATAACGCAGTTCCCGTCCGGTGTAGTCGGTCAGCGGGATCCTGGGCCGGTGCGAGTCGAGCAGGAACGGGTTGCGGCCGGCGTCACGCAGGACCGGATCGTAGCGGATCAGCGGCCAGTAGCCGCTGGCTACGGCTCGGTACTGCTGGTCCATCCCGTTGCGCAGCGGTTTCCCGTCCTTCTCGATGCCGTGCGCGATGCAGTGGCTGTAGGCGATGACCAGCGAGGTCCCGTGGTAGGCCTCCGCCTCACGGAGTGCCTTGAGCGTCTGCTGCGGGTCGGCGCCCATCGCCACCCGGGCCACGTAGACGTTGCCGTAGGCGATCGCCTGCAGCGCGATGTCCTTCTTCGGGACGCTCTTGCCGGCCGCGGCGAACTTGGCGACCGCGCCGGGTGGCGTCGATTTCGAGGCCTGGCCGCCGGTGTTGGAGTACACCTCGGTGTCCATGACCAGCACGTTGACGTCACGGCCGCTGGCCAGCACGTGATCGAGCCCGCCGGAGCCGATGTCGTAGGCCCAGCCGTCGCCGCCGACGATCCAGACGCTGCGGCGGACCAGGTTGTCGACCACGCTGTTCAGGTCGGCCACGGCCGGGTTCGCCGCCTCGTCCAGCTGCGCCAGGCGGCGCTTGAGCTCGGTGACCCGTTCCCGCTGGGCCGCGTACTCGGCTTCGCGTCGCTGCGGGGCGGTCAGGATCGCCTCGGCGAGTTCGGGTCCGCCGGGCCCGAGCGTGTCCGTGAGCTCGGCCAGCCGGCGGCGGGCCAGGGCCAGGTGCTGGTCGGCGGCGAGCCGGAAACCCAGGCCGAACTCGGCGTTGTCTTCGAACAGCGAGTTGGACCACGCCGGCCCGCGTCCGGCCTGGTCGGTGGTCCAGGGGGTGGTCGGCAGGTTGCCGCCGTAGATTGACGAGCAGCCCGTCGCGTTGGCGATCATCAGCCGGTCGCCGAACAGCTGGGACACCAGCTTGAGGTACGGCGTCTCCCCGCAGCCGGCGCACGCGCCGGAGAACTCGAACAGCGGCTGCAGGAACTGCGCGCCGCGGACCGTGCCGAAGTCGACCCGTGACCGGTCGTTGACCGGGATCGTCTCGAAGAACGCGATGTTGCGCCGCGCGCTGTCCACGAGTGGTTCACGCGGGGCGAGGTTGATCGCCTTCCGGCCGGGATCGCCGGGGGCGGTGGCCGGGCAGGCCTCGACGCATAGCCCGCAGCCGGTGCAGTCTTCGGCGTAGACCTGCAGGGTGTACCGGGTATCCGGCAATCCCCGGGCGTCCAGCGGCATGACCGGGAACCCGTCCGGCGCCCCGGCCAGCTGGCCGATGTCGTAGAACTTGGACCGGATCACGCTGTGCGGGCAGACGAAGCTGCAGTTCCCGCACTGGATGCACAGGTCCGGATCCCACGCGGCCACCTCGTCGGAGATGTTCCGCTTCTCGTACGCCGCGGTTCCGGTGGGGTAGGTGCCATCCGCCGGAAGCGCGCTGACCGGCAGCTCATCACCACGGCCGGCCATCATCTGCGCGGTCACGGCCTGCACGAACTCCGGCGCATCGGGGGAGACGACTGGCGGCACACCGCGGCTGGCGGTCACCCGCCCGGGGGTCTCGACCAGGTGCAGTGCCGCGAGGGCGGCGTCCACGGCGGCGTCGTTGCGGGCGACGACCTCGGGGCCGCGGCGGCCGTAGGTCTTGGCGATCGCAGCCTTGATCGCCGTGATCGCCTCATCGCGGGGCATGACCCCGGAGATGGCGAAAAAGCAGGTCTGCAGGACGGTGTTCACCCGGCCGCCGAGCCCGGCGTCCCGGGCGACCTTGCTGGCGTCGATCGCGTAGAGCGTGATCGCCTTGGCCAGGATCTGCTCCTGGGCCTCCCGCGGCAGCGAGTCCCATACTTCGCCGGCCGGGTAGGGGGTGTTGAGCAGCACGGTCGCGCCGGGCGCGGCGCGCGCCAGGACCTCGTGCCGCCCGATCATCCGCGCCTGGTGGCAGCCGACGAAGCTTGCCTGGGTGATGAGGTAGGGCGCCTTGACCGGGGCCGGCCCGAACCGGAGGTGCGAGACCGTCTCCGAACCCGACTTCTTGGAGTCGTAGACGAAATAGGCCTGGGCGTGCCGGGCCGGATCGGCGCCGATGATCTTGACGCTGTTCTTGTTCGCACCGACGGTCCCGTCCGCGCCCAGCCCGAAGAACACCGCCCGCACCGTCCCGGCCGGCTCAATGTCCAGCGCCGGGTCATAGGGCAGGCTGGTATCGGACACGTCGTCGGTGATGCGCGGGGAGCAAGGGCGGCGAGAGCCAGGCGAAGCGCGATGGATCTATTCGGAGGCGAGGGCGTTGATGTCGCGGATTTCGAGTATGGGTTTGGGGTACCCGTGGAGGGCGGCGTGGATCATGGCGAGCGCGACCTGGCGCAGAGTGCTGACGTGGTTCGGCGCGACCGCGCGAAGGACGGGAAAAAGCCAGGAGAGCCAGCGATAAGCGGCAGGCAGGCTGCGCTGGCCAGGCACGTGACGCATGGCGCCGGGACGGAAGCAGTAAGCACCGCGGAAGCCGACGCGCTGAAGATCGTTCTCGGTGCGGCCCTTGACGCGCGCCCACATGAGGCGGCCTTTCTCAGAGCTGTCGGTTCCGGCGCCGGAGACGTAGATGAACGTCATCTCCGGATTGAGCGGCTGGAGCGTTTGGGCGAAGTGGAGCGTGAGGTCGTGCGTGACGCGCGTGTACTCGGCCTCGGATTTGCCGACGGAGCTGACGCCGGCGCAGAAGAAACAGGCGTCGTAGTTGCGGAGCTGCTCGCGGACTGCATCGAGAGAAAAGAAGTCGGGAACCAGGAGTTCCTGGAGCT
>JASIGD010000063.1 GCA_030045295.1 Streptosporangiaceae bacterium | reverse complement strand
CGTTTAGAAGCAGGGTGAATCCCGGGTTTTCGCTGATTGCCGGGCTTCTGCCGGTGCGCTATGCGCGGGTTTCCTTCGCGTTCGGTTCCGGTGACCGGAACCGGTTACCCGAGGCGGCCGGGGCTAACCACCAATCCGGGCAGGCGTGGGACCATCCGGTCCGGGTAATTGTCTGCCGTGACGACCTGGCAGGAACTAGCGGAGAGCGCGGCCTCGTGCACGCGCTGTGACCTGTACCAGCGGGCGACGGCGACCGTGTTCGGCGAGGGCGACGCGCACGCGGCCATGGTGCTGGTCGGCGAGCAGCCCGGCGACCAGGAGGATAAGCGCGGGCGCCCGTTCGTCGGGCCGGCCGGGCGGGTCCTTGACCGGGCGCTGAACGACAGCGGCATCAGCCGCGCGGACGTCTACCTGACCAATGCCGTCAAGCACTTCAAGTGGACCGAGCGGGGAAAGCGCCGGATCCACCAGCGCCCGAACGGCACCGAGATAAAGGCCTGCGCGTTCTGGCTGGACGCGGAGGTTGACATCGTCCGCCCGCGTCTGGTGATGCTGCTCGGCGCGGTGGCCGGCGAGGCCGTGTTCGGCTCGCGCTTCCGGGTCGGCGAGCACAAGGGGAAAGTGGAAGAGGCGGTGATCGGGACGTGGCGGGGGCTGGCGGTGAGCACCATCCATCCGTCCGCCGTGCTGCGCGGAGATGACCCGGATAGCCGGGAACGCTCCTACGCCGGCCTGGTCGAGGACCTCGTGACCGCCCGCCAAGCCGCCGCGGGCGCGAGCCGGCGAGACGGTCCGCGCTTAGCTCCGGCCCGCCGCGGGCGGATGGCCTCGCCCCGGTCGAGGTAACCGGGGACGGCGTGGCACCGTCGGGGTGCTAGCTAATAGCTAGGCTCGGGTCTCAGCCCGTCCAGCGCCGCGTCCAAGCGCCGGATGCCGAGGCTGTACTGACCAGCAGGCCGGGAGCAGCGCCTCGACGAACACATCCGGCGCGGTGACGCACACCGCGTGATCGGCGTCCACCTCGTAGACCGATGCGCCCGGGATCGCCCGGGCCAGTTTCAGCTGGCGGCTCGCTGGCACGATGCGATCCCGGGCCGTGACAACCACCGCGGTGGGGACGTCGACCTGGCTGATCCAGGTGTGCGACGTGAAGTCGCAGACGGCCTGGACGGCAGAGATGGCGGTGCCGAGTGCGGTCCGGCTCAGCTGGGCGCGCGCCCACCTGGCGGTGGCCGGGTCGTCGACGCGGCCGAGGAGTGCCATGCCGAGGACCTCGGCGCTCAGCGACTGCAGGATCGGGTTCCACCGTACGGCGGCGACCGTGGTCGGCAGCGCCAGAGCGGCCAGCTTCTCTGCTGGAGACCCCAGGACGTTACGCGCGGTGGCGCACAACACCAGGCCTGACAACAGCGAGGCGTGCCGCCGGTAAAGCAGCTGCGCGACCATGCCGCCCATCGAATAGCCCACGGCGACAAACCTGCCGATGCCGAGGACCTCGGCCAGCGCGGCGACGTCATCAGCGCAGTCCTCGAGCCGGAACCGGGAACCGGCCCTGATCCCGTCACCGTGGCCGCGCAGGTCAAGCGCGATGACCCGGAAATCACGCGCAAGCGGTTCGAAGACGTTCCCCCAGTTGAGTTCGGCTGTGAACGTCACACCGTGGAGAAGGATGAGCGTCCCGGCGCCGGGCGGGCCGGCGCACTCCCACACTCGGGTGACCCCGCGGCCCGGCAGCTCAGTCAGGCGGGCAACGGGAGCCGCTGCCGTTCCAAGCACCTGCCGCACTGCTCACTCTCCTGCGCTGCCAGTCAGCGATCGGCGCCCACTCCGCATCTGGCCCGGGCGTGCCGGACTCAGCGCAGCGCCGACAGGACCCAAGGACCCGGATACTACAGGGTGTTCCCCGTGCTGGTGATGAATATGCTCGCGGACTGACGCACCGAGCGCACGCGACGGGTGTCAACGACGGCGGAAGAACCGGCCGGGCAGTGCCGGCCGCCCGCGCCGACTTGCGGCCGGTCTAGGCCGACTTGCGGCCGGTCATGACGTACCCGCCGCCGAACGCCATCTCCTGGACGTGAACGTCTTCGACCAGTTGCTCCAGATGCCGCCAGGGCCGGTCGAATCCGCTGAAGCTCCGCACGTACGGAGCGTGAAGCGCGCTGACCAGCAGGTTCACGGCTACCATGACCGGCGAGGCCCACTTGCCGCCTCCGGCGGCTACCGGTGCTCCCGGGCGCAGCCTGGCCATGACGTTCCGCAGCGCGCTGGGAGACTGCAGGATGTCATGGACGGCGCAGAACAGAGCGGCATCCGCGGTCAGGGCGATCCGGGCATCCTCGGCTGAGGACTGCACGACGGTGACGTTGCGCCAGCCTTCGCCTGCGATGTGCTCGCGCGCAACCGCCACCATCTCCGGTGACTCCTCGATACCAACCACGCTGCCACGCGGGCCTACCTTCTCCCGCAGCATCCCGCAGCACAGCCCGGTGCCGCATCCCACGTCGAGGACCACCTGCCCAGGGCGCAGCGGGAGCGCGTCCACGACCGACTGGCGGTAATGCTGGAAAACGGCGGTATCTCGATCGTAGAAACGAGCGTGCTCGCCGTAGGCCGACCGCCGCTCGGGCGGACCGTAGGGCGACTGCGGTGTGCTCACGGCTTGTCACCCCTGTCGTGAAGAAGCCGCATCTCTTGACGTGTTTCCGTGCGGCAGCCATCTAAAACAGGCCGGCGACGAACCGTGAACGATGCCGGGTTTGGCCAGTCGGGCAGCGGGTAGCCCAATCACTCCTGAAGGAGGCTGTAAAGCTGCACCATAGCTCGCTTGGTCGTTTCTCCGGGAGAGCTAGGGTGCCCCGGGATTCAGCTGCTCGGGGAGGGCAAGTGACACGAGATCTTCGGGTTCACGCCCACGTAGTTGAGCGGGCCCGCCAGGACGGTGGCGATGATGGTTCCCGCGCCCGCGCAGCTAGCCGAAGACGAACCGCCTTTCCGCCTACCCAGTACACGGCGGATACACGCGTGCCACGGATGCTAAGTGGTGCGCATTTGACATCGCACGATATAAGCTGCGTGGACGCGGTCCTTTTCTGTTGCCGGTGTATCGTGGCTGCTTATGGCCGGGGATGCAAAGACCGCGGGGCGGGGGCCAGAGGCGGCAGAAGCGCTGTCTGGTCTACCGTCACGCGGGCCAGGCAGCAACGGCGCACTGCCTCCTCCGGCACCTGGTGCCATGTCTTATACCTACACCACTGACCTGTCGGCGGTCCGCGCCGTGGTTCATCGCTGCGCCGTACAGGCCGGCCTTCCTGAGGCTCGCGCGATCGACCTCGTGCTGGCGGTCAGCGAGGTGGCTGCCAACACCGTCCGCCACGCCAAGTCTCCCGGGTCGCTGAAGGTCTGGTACGACAGCGACGAGATCGTTTGCCAGATCCATGACGACGGGTTCATCGCTGATCCGCTGGCGGGCCGGCGCAGGCCCTCGCTGGAGGCCATGGGCGGGCACGGGCTGTGGATCGTCCACCGGGTTTGCGATGAGGTCGAAATGCGGTCCGATGAGACCGGCACCACGATCCGGTTGCACATGGCGTTGCCTCGTCTGAAGCCCTCACCTTAGGTGTCCGAGTCGGGCGCTTAACCTGTTCGTGACCAGGCAAGGAGCATCCCGCCGGAATCCGCCGTGTGGTACAACAAGGGCGTGGACCTGCTGACGGTCTCTGTGACGGCGCGGGAGTCGGCCGGCGAACTCTACACGCTGGTGGAGATCGCCGGCGAGGCCGACGTCACGAACACCGAGGAATTGCGGCGGTTGCTGGACGACGAGGTATCCCAGCAACCGCGAACGCTGATCATTGACCTGTCCAGCCTGCGTTTCATGGACTCGTCGGCATTGCACGCGCTGCTGCGGGTGAACCGGTCCCTGGAACGGCAGGGCGGGGTTCTCGCGCTGGTGGCCCCGCAGCCCGCGGTGGCCAAGATTCTCCAGCTGACGACCGCCGACCGCCTGATCCCGGTGTTTGACAGCGTGGCCGAAGCCGCGGCTGGCTGACCTGCCGGAGGGCTCATCCCGCGGTTCGCGTGTTTGCGAGCCCGCGCATCGGGATATGGTTACCTGCAGTGGTGCCTACGACGCAGGCACGCTCAACGCGACACGGTGTTGTGCGGAGCGTGCGGGTCGGGCACCATTTCCGTCTCTCCTGACGACGCCGTGACGAGGTTCGTCAGCGAGAAGAGGCCCCCCATGAAGATCGCCCTGGTAGCCCAGCATGCGACGCCGCTGCGTCCGCAGGCCGGCTCCGGGCCGGACAATGACGATATCGGTCTGTCCGACCTCACCCGCATGCTCGCCAGCCATGGTCACCAGGTGACCGTATACGCGCAGAAGCACCAGCCGGACCTGCCCGACGAGGCGGAGCTCCACCGTGGAGTCCGGGTCGAGCACATCGACGCCGGACCGGTCCCCGCACACGCAGGGCAAGATGACGCCGACCTGCTCGAGCGCGTTCCCGCGTTCAGCGGCCCGCTGCGGAGGAGCCTCCAGCGTGAGCGCCCCGACGTCGTCCACGCGCTGCGCTGGACAAGCGGCCTGGCCGCGCTGGCCGCCACCCGCGACCTGGGCATACCGGTCGTGCAGGAATTCAGCTCGCTGGGCGTCACGGAACGGCGCGAGCGGACCGAGCCGCGCGGCGGGGGGCGCGGCGGGGTGAAGGCCGACGGCGCGGACGCGGCGCGGATCAGGCTCGAGCCCGCCATCGCGCGCGGCGCTGCCGCGGTGGTCGCCACCCATTCCGGCGAGGTATCGGATCTGGCCAACCTCGGCGTGCGCCGGTCCTCGATCAGGGTCGTCCCGTGGGGCATCAACACCGACACGTTCACGCCGGAGGGCCCGGTGGCGGAACGGAACGGCCGGCCCCGGCTGCTCACCGTCGCCGACCTGACCGAACGGGAAGCGCTTGAGACGCTGCTGCGCGCGCTGACCCGGGTGCCCGGCGCCGAACTCCTGGTCGTCGGCGGCCCGGACCGCGCCGTGCTGTCGGAGGATAACGCCCACGCCGGCCTGGCCGCGTTCGTCGGGGCGCTGGGCATCTTCGACCGCGTGCTGTTCACCGGCAAGATTGAGCACTGGCTGATGCCGGCCCTGCTGCGGTCCGCCGACCTGGTCGTCAGCACCTGCCGGTACGAGCCTTCGGGCACGACGTCGCTGCAGGCCATGGCCTGCGGGACGCCGGTGGTGGCTCCCGCGGCGGGCGGTCACGTGGACGCCGTCGTCGACGGAACGACCGGCATCCTGATCCCGCCGGGCCGGCCGGCGCAGGTGGCCCAGCGGATCCGGCAGCTGCTCGCGCACCCCATGCTCATCGAGGCGTACGGGGTCGCGGCGGCCGACCGAGCCAGGTCCCGCTACTCATGGGACCGCATCGCCGCAGAAACGCTCGCGGTCTACGACAAGGCGCTCGCTCAGGCGGCCTAGACCGGTCTGGCTGGAGGTAGCTGCTCAGCTGATGCGCACCACGACCAGGCACGCGTCGTCGCCGGTATCAGAGTCCGTGCTGGCCAGCACCTGGTCGGCCTGGGCGGACGCGGTCAGCTCAACGGTCCTTGGTCCGAGGCTGGCGACGAACTCCGCCAGCACCTCCTCGATGGATTCACCGCGCCGTTCGATCAGTCCGTCGGTGAACAGCAGCAAGGTGTCGCCGGGTTCCAGCAACTGGGTTGCCTCCTCGTAACTGGCATCCGGGTCCATGCCGAGCAGGACACCGCCAGGCAGGGGAAGAGCCCAGGCGGTTCCCGGGTTCTGGTCGCGTATCAGAACCGGCGGCAGGTGCCCGGCCCGGGCCCAGCACAGCACGTGCGTATCAGGGCTGTACAGCCCGCACACCACGGTTCCGACCACCCCCGAGGTGAGATGGCACATCACGCCGTTGAGCATGCGGAGCAGTTCGGCCGGGCCGGCCCCGGTGATGGCCAGGCCGCGCAGTGAGTTACGGGCCGCGACCATTCCGGTCACCGCGTCGATGCCGTGCCCGGCCACGTCGCCGACGATCAGCAGCACGTCCCCGGACGGCAGCAGCAGCGTGTCGTACCAGTCGCCGCCGACCAGGTGTCCCTCGCCGACCGGCCGGTAGCGTACGGCCAGGTCAATCCCGGCCGCTTCGACCGGTGCCTCGTCCGGCGGCATGATCGCCCGCTGCAGGCGCAGCGCGAGCAGGTGCTCCTGCGCGACCCGCTGCTCGGTATCGGCGAGCTGGTCCCGCGCCGCAGCGAGCGCGACCTGCGTGTGGTAGTGCGCCGAGACGTCCTGGAACGCCCCGCGCAGCGCCACCACCGAGCCAGCCGCGTCAACGACCGGTTCGGCGAAGACGCGGATCTGACGGATACTCCGGTCATCGGGATGGACGAAACGGAACGTCGCGGTCGCGGCCTCCCGATGCTGCGCCAGACGCTGGCGGAAGCGCTTCACCACGGGCTTGTCGGCCGTCATCACATAGCTGTGCAAATCGGCCAGCGGGATTTCCGCTCCCGGGCGAGGTACCAGGCCGAATAGTTCGAACGCCGAGTCGGTCCAGCGCACGACGCCGGTAACGAGATTCTCCTGCCAGCCGCCGAGCCGACCCAGCCGCTGGGCATGTTCGAGGAGCATGGCCAGCGGATCCGTCGTGCCGTCGGCGTGCCAGGTGAAGATGACGCCGTCGAAGAACCTGGCTACGCGCAGACCGGCCTGCGGCGCCGCGGCTCCGTCGGCTGTCGCGCCGCTGTGGATGAGCCCGCCGGACAGGGATCCGCTGAACGGCCCGGGAACGTACTGGGGAACGCCGTCCGCCAGCACCTGCAAGGCCCGGCTGAACAATCCCTGACCGGAGACGCTGGCCGGGTAAGCCTCCAGCAGGGTCAGGCCGACCAGGTCCGTCCCTGCCCGCCCGGCCGGATCGCGGAAGCCGGGACTGGCGTGCTCGATGCTGAAGTCGGTCACCCGCCCGGCGTCATCGCGGATGGCCTGGACCACGAGTACCGAGTCGACCAGGCCGTCGAGCAAGGTGTAGACGGCCGCCTTCGGGTGCGCGGCGGCCAGATTGCCGTGCGCCAGACGGGCGCCGATCACTCGGGCGCAGCCGTCGGCGATCGCCGCCAGCTGCTGGCGCACCTCGGTGCTGAACTCCGCGAGCGGCTCCGGCCAGCTGACTTCCATCACGCCGAGCGGCGCGCCGTTCCGCTCGCGGAGCGCGAGGACCGCGCGGGCGCCTTCCGCCCGGCCGGTGACGGGCGCCGGATCGCCATCGGGACGACCCCCGTGCCACCAGAGGTCCGCGGCGCCCTGGGCGACACGCTCGGCCGGGCAGTCTAGCTGCGGCGGGATGTGCCGCCACCGGCTGACTTCGCTGGTGGACAGTCCCGCCTCGCCGAGCAGCGTCAGCGCGCCATCCGCCTCGAGCAGCCACAGCGCTACTGCGCCTGCGCCCAAGGGCAGCAGCACCTGGCCGGCCAGCGTGCCGACGAGCTCGGTCCCGTCGGCGGCCAGCTCCGCCGCGGCCTCGATGAGGAGCGAGCCGGACCGGGAGCGGCGGCCGGCCGCCTCCCCTGCGCCCGCCTGTCCGCCGACGCCAGCGTCTTCGCCCACGTCGCCGCCTGTGTCACGACCACCTGAGGAACTCGGAGCCAGGACCGCGGCGGCCATCTCGGCCAGCGGGATCCCGGTCGCCGCGGACAGCTCGGCGAGCTGGCTCGCGGCCTCGGCCGAGGACAAGCCGAGCCGCTCCATCAGCGCGCCCTTGGCCATCGCGACCACGGACTGGTCGGCGGCCGCGGCGCGGATGCGATCGAGTTCCCTGCGCTGGCGATCGATGACCGCGATCAGCCGCAGCGTGTCGTCATCGACTCCTGCCACGATCACCCGCCTCCACCGCGATGTGAGCCCGCAAGGGTCTGCCTTAAATTCACTTCAAATCATGTAAAAGCTGTGCTGGCCGAGGTCGGCGCCTGCCACTGCGGGCTTGTTCGGGGCCTTTGCCTGCCACAGAATTCCGTCCGGCCCATGATAGTTAGGTCCGGTTCTACCATCGGTAGAGATGGCGTGATGGTGCCGCATGCGCGCCGCGTCGGCACAGCTGATGGGAGCCCTAGGTGGCTGATAAGGTCCGCTCGGGTCCGAGGCTCGACAAGTCTGGGCTCGAGCAGTTGCTCGCGGGGCTGACGGCGGTTCGAGGCGGCGACTTCAGTACCCGCCTGGCGAAGACCGGTGACCCGCTGATAGACGAGATCGCCACGATCTTCAACGGCATGGCGGACCAGCTCGACCTGTTCACCTCCGAGGTCACCAGGGTGGCCCGCGAGGTCGGCACCGAGGGAAAGCTGGGCGGCCAGGCTTACGTCCCGGGAGTTTCTGGCACCTGGAAGGACCTGACCGAGTCCGTCAACGCCATGGCGGTCAACCTGACCGACCAGGTACGCAACATCGCCCAGGTAGCGACCGCGGTGGCCAAGGGCGACCTGAGCCAGAAGATCGACGTGGACGCGCGCGGCGAGATCCTCGAGCTGAAGTCCACGCTCAACACGATGGTCGATCAGCTGTCGTCCTTCGCCGACGAGGTGACCCGGGTGGCCCGCGAGGTCGGCACCGAAGGACGGCTCGGCGGCCAGGCCGACGTCAAGGGCGTCTCCGGCACGTGGAAGGACCTGACCGAGTCGGTCAACGTCATGGCGGCCAACCTGACCGACCAGGTGCGCTCCATCGCCGAGGTGACCACCGCGGTGGCCAAGGGCGACCTGAGCCAGAAGATCCGCGTCGACGCCCGCGGGGAGATCATGGAGCTGAAGGAGACCATCAACACGATGGTCGACCAGCTCTCCGCGTTCGCCGACGAGGTGACCCGGGTAGCCCGCGAGGTCGGCACCCAGGGCAACCTGGGCGGCCAGGCCGTGGTCCGCGGCGTGTCGGGTACCTGGAAGGACCTGACCGACAACGTCAACGTCATGGCGTCCAACCTGACCGCCCAGGTCCGGTCCATCGCCCAGGTGGCGACGGCGGTAGAGCGCGGCGACCTGAGCCAGCAGATCACGGTCGAGGCGAAGGGCGAGGTGGCCGCGCTCGCCCAGACGATCAACCGGATGGTCGGCACGCTGTCCGCGTTCGCCGACGAGGTGACCCGGGTGGCCCGCGAGGTCGGCACCGAAGGACGGCTCGGCGGGCAGGCCGACGTCAAGGGCGTCTCCGGCACCTGGAAGGACCTGACCGACAACGTCAACTCGATGGCGAACAACCTGACCAGCCAGGTCCGCAACATCGCCCAGGTCACTACCGCGGTCGCCCAAGGCGACTTGTCCAAGAAGATCGACGTGGACGCGCGCGGGGAGATCCTCGAGCTCAAGACCACCATCAACACCATGGTCGACCAGCTCTCGTCGTTCGCGGCCGAGGTGACCCGCGTCGCCCGCGAGGTCGGCAGCGAGGGGCGGCTGGGCGGGCAAGCCGAGGTGGAGGGCGTCTCCGGCACCTGGAAGCGGCTGACCGAGAACGTGAACGAGCTGGCCGGGAACCTGACCAGGCAGGTCCGCGCGATCGCCGAGGTGACCAGCGCGGTCGCCTCCGGCGACCTGACCCGGTCCATATCCGTGGAAGCCCAGGGCGAGGTCGCGGAGCTGAAGGACAACATCAACGCGATGGTCCAGTCGCTGCGCGAGACCATCCGGGCCAACCAGCAGCAGGACTGGCTGAAGACCAACCTGGCTCGCATCGCGGGCATGATGCAGGGCCACCGGGACCTGGCCGTGGTGGCAGAGCTGATCATGGATGAGCTCACCCCGCTCGTCGGCGCGCAGCACGGCACTTTCTTCCTGTCCGAGCCAGCCGACGGCGACACCCAGCTCCGCCTCATCGCCGGCTACGGGCTGCGGGCCGACAAGGCGGCCCCGGTCCATTACCGGCTCGGCCAGTCCCTGATCGGCCAGGTGGCCCGGAGCAAGCGGTCCATCGTCGTCGCGAACCTGCCCGAGGGCTACGTATCGATTTCCTCGGGCCTGGGCGAGGCGCCGCCGACGAACCTGGCGATCGTGCCCATCTTGTTCGAGGACCAGGTGCTCGGAGTCATCGAGCTCGCCTCGCTCACCTCGTTCAGCCAGGTGCAGACCGATTTCCTCGAGCAGCTCACGGAGACCCTCGGGGTCAACTTCAACACGATCATCGCCAACGCGCGCACCGACGCGCTGCTGGACGAGTCACAACGGCTCGCGTCCGAGCTGCAGGCGCGATCGGAGGAGCTGCAGGCCCAGCAGGTGGAATTGCAGCGGTCCAACGCCGAGCTGGAAGACAAGGCGGCCCTGCTGGCCGCGCAGAACCGTGACATCGAGACGAAGAACGCCGAGATCGAGCAGGCCAGGCAGGAGATCGAGGAGCGAGCGCAGCAGCTGGCGCTGGCGTCCAAGTACAAGTCGCAGTTCCTGGCCAACATGTCGCATGAGCTGCGTACCCCGCTCAACAGCCTGCTGATCCTGGCCCGGCTGCTAGCCCAGAATCCCGGCAGGAATCTCAGCGCCAAGCAGGTCGAATACGCCAACGTCATCCACTCGGCCGGCTCCGACCTGCTGCAGCTGATCAACGACATCCTCGACCTGTCCAAGGTAGAGGCGGGCCGGATGGACATCCACGCGGAACGCTTCTCACTCCAAGCGCTGCTCGAGGACATCCAGGCCACGTTCCAGCCGCTCACCGCGGAGAAGGGACTGGAATTCGCGGTCGAGGCCGACCCGGGAGCTCCGTCCGAGCTGTTCACCGACCGCCAGCGGCTACGCCAGGTACTCGGAAACCTGCTGTCGAACGCGGTCAAGTTCACCGAAAGCGGTCACGTCCTGCTCCGTGTCGGCCCGGCCCCGACCCTTGACCAGCCCGGACCCAGCCGACGGGCGCCCGAAGGCGTCGACGTGCTGGCCTTCGCCGTGACCGACACCGGCATCGGCATCGCGCCGGAGAACCTCACCACGATCTTCGGCGCGTTCCAGCAGGGCGACGGCACCCTCAGCCGACGCTACGGCGGTACCGGGCTCGGGCTGTCGATCGCCCGCGAGGTCGGTGCCCTGCTCGGCGGCGAGATCACCGCGGAAAGCGAACTCAGCCAGGGCAGTACCTTCACGCTTTACCTGCCGTGCGAGCTGCACCAGGGGGGCCTGGAGGCAGAGCTTGCCTACGGGAAGGGGTGGTCTGCGCAGGAGGACGCCGCCGACGCGACCCGGGCCCCGCAAATGCAGGCGGCCGTGCCGGATGACGGGGGGCCGGCCGGCCGACGCCTGCTGGTCCTCGAAGGCGCGCGCGGCGGGCTGCTGACGCTGCTCGCCCATAGCGCGGTATCGGATCTCACCGGCATCCACGGGCCGGTCCACGTAAGCACGGCGCTCAGCCCGGAGCAGGGTATTGAGGCGCTCAGTGCCGCGGAATACCAGTGCGTCGTGCTGGATCTCGGCCTCGCCGACGCTTCCGCGTTCGCCTTCCTCGACCGGCTCCAGGAGGACCCCGTCCTGCGCGACATCCCGGTGCTCGCCCACACGAGGGACAAGCTTGACAGCGCCGAGGTCCGACTCGCGCGGTTGCGTTTCGGTTCCCGGCCGCTTGAGCTGCTTCCTTCGCTGGACGAACTGCGCGAGCGCATCACGCTGCACCTGTCCGCCGCTCTGCCGGAACACGTGCCGGCGCTCGTCAGCGAACCGGCCGAGGCTGGGGTGCGTACGCCCGTTCCGGTGGCGGAGGGTCACGAAGCGCTGCGCGGCCGGAGGGTTCTCGTGATCGACGACGACGCGCGCAACGTCTTCGCGATCACGAGCACGCTGGAACTTCACGGCATGACCGTGGCTCAGGCACCCAACGGCCGCAAGGGCATCGAAGCGCTGCTGACGGCCGACGACACCGACCTCATCTTGATGGACGTGATGATGCCGGAAATGGACGGCTACACGACGATGAAGAAGATCAGGCAGATGCCCGCCTTCGCCGAGCTGCCCATCATCGCGGTAACCGCCAGGGCCATGCCCGGCGACAGGGAGAAGAGCATCGCCGCGGGCGCCAGCGACTACGTCACCAAGCCGGTCGACACGGACGAGCTTCTGGCCTGCATGGAGCGCTGGCTCACGCTCCGATGACAGGCTCGGGCTCGCTGCTGACGGGGGCTTGTTCGCGAGCCCTATCCGGCCCTGCGGGACGGGTTCCGTTAGCGCCGAGGAGCGTACCATTGGAGACACGCAGAGCGGAGCCTGGGGTTCAGGAGGCTGCGATGAGCCTGCGGCTACGGCGTCAGAACCTCGTCGTGTGGAGCCAGTCCGCCGGCCCGGTCGACAGGCGCCATGCCTGGAGGTTCACGCGGCCCACACGCACCAGGCGGATCCGCGCGTGGATCCGCACCGGCGCGCTGCTTTCACTCGCCGGCCTGATGCCTCTGGCCCGCGGCGTGCGGGATCGCTGGCGGCCCCTGCTGGCCGGAGCGGTGCTCACGGTGACCGGCGCCTTGCTGCGCGGCGGCCCAGGCGGCGTGATTCTCCTTCCCGGACTCATGTTCCTCGTGTCCGCCTTGCTGATGCCCGGGCGTCCCAGGCCGGACAGCATGAGGTACTCCGAGCTCGAGCGTGAGCTGGCCGCGTATTCAACCCCGGCCCAACGGCGTGAACTTGAAGCGACTCTTGACCTGTATCCAGACCCCATCACGGATGAGCTACGCGACATGCTCACCAGCCGGGGCGGGGCCGGCTATGACGACCGGTTCCCGGCCGTCGGAAGGCGCTGAAGGCTCGAGGCGCGGCTAGGCGGCGACGGCGCGCTTGGCCGCCGCGGCGGCAGCGCGGCGCTTACGCCGCCGGGCCCGTTGCCGCTCTTCAGCCGTTGTTCCGCCCCATACGCCGTGGGTCTGGTTATGGGTGAGCGCGAAGTCAAGACACTCCTGGCGCACCACGCATCCCGCGCAGATCACCTTGGCCCGCGCGATCTGCTGGTCAGCCGGGCCCATCTCCGAGATCGGGAAGAACAGGTCGGGGTCGGCGGAAAGGCAGGCGCCAGCCGACCGCCAGTTAGCGGTGCTCCTTGTCTCGCTCATCGCGTGTCCTTGCGGGGTCCCAGCCATCTTCTGCGTGCTCTGACGCCGCTTCCCCGCAGGGCCCTGCTTACACCTCAGTCCGGAAAATTCTCGAGACCGGCGTTCGCGCACGGCTCGCCGCGAAGCCGGCGTGACGTGACGAGCCTCACATCACTTCACGTTTATCCGCCTTGGGCCGGGCACACCCTACTCGTCCGTAATTCCAGGTCCCGAAGGAGACCCTCGTGACGAAGGGAAAGCTCCGGCAGTCGGCGCCAGACACGATCAGCGCCGCTGATGCCCGTGACGCCAGCATCCAACCCGGCTCGCGCGCGGAGCTGAAGGAGTTGTCAGATAACGCCCTGCTGGCCAAGGTCCGCGCGCTGCCGCGGGACAACGAGCTGCGAGCCGCGGCCTGCGAGATACTCGTGGACCGCTATCAGAAGCTGGTTCGCTCCACCGTCCGGCAGTACCGCGGCAGCCCCGAGCCCGCCGAGGACCTGATGCAGGTCGGCTACGTCGGCTTGCTCAAGGCGATCAATAACTATGACCCGGAGGTCGGCGACAGCCTGTCCGCGTACGCGCAGCCGTGCGTCAGCGGCGAGATCAAGCGTCACTTCCGGGACAAGCGATGGCAGATCCACGTCCGCCGGTCGGCTCAGGAACTGCTGCTGGAACTGCGCAAGGCGAACGAGGAGCTCAGCCAGCAGCTCGGCGGCGCGCCTGACGAAGAACAGCTCGCGGACCGGCTCGGGGTCAGCCGGGACGACATGCAGGAGGCCCGCCAGGCGGACCTGGTATTCACCACGTACTCGCTTGACGCTCCGCTGTCGGACCGGGATGACCCCGCCCTGCTGGCCGACATGCTCGGCGACGACGACCCCGGCGTCGCGCACGCAATCGACATGGAATCCGTCAACGCCCACTGGGGCGAGCTGCCCGAGCGCGAGCAGCGCATCCTGGTGATGCGCTTCTACGGCAATCTCACCCAGACGGAAATCGGCGACCGGCTGGGCATCTCGCAGATGCACGTGTCCAGGCTGCTCGCCCGGGCCCTGGCTCACCTGCGAAGCAAGCTGCTCGACCCGGCCGGAGCCCGTGACGCCTCATCCGCCGCCACCGCGGCGACTGCCTGACGACCTCGGGCGTCAACAGCGGAAGGATCATCATGAAAACCGGTATGGGAACACCCGCGTGCAGGCGGGCCTGCCCAGTCCCGGCGCGTTCGGGAGCCTGGACGCGGCGAGCCACGTGGACACGGGCGATCCGTCCACCGATCCCACGGGTCCGCGAACTGAACTAAAAGCCTGAGAGGGAGAGGTCATGACCATCGCCGTTTCCGTCATCATCGCGTGGCTCCTCATCGGCCTGGTGATCGGAGCGCTGGCCCGGCTGCTCGTGCCGGGCCGCCAGCACATCGGGCTGATACTGACGATCCTGATCGGCGTCGTGGCCGCGCTGGTGGGCGGCGTCATCACCACCGCCATTCTTGGCGCCGGACACGCCGTGATCACGTTCATCGTGGCGGTGGTGGCGGCAGCCTTGCTGGTCAGCGCGTTTACCACCCGCGGCTACGCGCGGTACCGCAACCGCCGCAGGCCCGCCTGGTGGCGCTGGTAACCGCACGAGGAGATCCGCCGGGGCGGTCGGCCCCGGCGGATCTTCTGCGTTAGCGCGCCCACGTCACCGCTACTATTAAGGCGGGTCAAGGGCCGCCACGGGCTCGTGCCTGGCCCGCCGCTCCCGGCCCAGGGCGGCGCGCTCCACCAGAGATCATGGTCGGGAGAGATGCCGCAAGACACCTGGACGAATGGCTCTGCCGCCGAACTCGGCGACCTGGCGGGACGGCGCGATGCGCTCCGCCAGGCCGCGGCGATGCCCGGCGCCGACCCGCGCGCTCTGCTTGAGGCCGCGTTCGCCGAACTGGACGCTGCCGTCGAGGTGCTGACGAAAGTGACAGAAGCCGGCCAGCCCGAGTCTGCTCCCGCTGCCCAGCCCGATTCGCTCAGTGCTGAGAGGACCCTGCTGCGGGCCGTGTTCCAGAATGCGCCCGCGCCCTTGTTTGTACTGGAGCCGGACGGCACGGTGCGCCGCGCGAACAACAAGGCCGGCCGCATGATCGGCGCCGCACCCGGGTACGCGACCGGTCGCGCGCTAACCGCGTTCGTCGACCTGCCCTCACGCGCCGCGGTGCAGAGCCAGCTCGCCGCCGCCGCGCGAACGGGAACGGCCAGGCGGGTCGACTGCAGATTGCTCGGGCCGGACGGACCGGTGGACGTAAACCTCACCGTTGAGGTCATCGCGCTGCACGACAGCACGCGGCTGCTCGTGGTCACCGTGGCCGCCGAGCCGGATCCGACGAACCCGTCGCGCACGAGGACACGGGGCAAGTCCGGGCGCAGAAGCACGCCCGAACGCGCCGAGGAGCAGACGGCTCCCCCGGGGTTGGTCCGGGCCATGACGCGCCGGATGGACATGATCACGGCGGTCACCAGGTTGCTGCTCGACAACAGCACGTTCAGCGAGGCAGTCACGCTTCAGCGTTGCGCCCGGCTGCTGGCGGGCAACGTCGCGAGCTGGGTGATCGTCGACGTGGAGCGGGCAGGCCTGCTGCGGCGCCAGTCCGTGATCGGCCCGCACGGCCAGCCGTCGGAGGAACTGGCCAGGACGGCGCGCGCCGTTGATCCGGAGCCCGGCTCGGTACCGGATCAGGTCTATTCTGCGGGCACGTCCATCCTGCTGGCCCACGCCGAGGACACCGATATCCTCGGTACCGCCCCGGACGGGACGCCGCTGCTGATGCTGATCGGCGCGACCTCGCTGCTCAGCGTGCCTGTCACCGACGGCGACACGACTTATGGCGCCCTCACCCTGGCCCGCACCGCAGGCGAGGGGCGATTCGAGATCGTCGACCTGGGCCTGGTCGAGGAACTTGGCCGCCACCTCGGCGTGGCCATCCGCGTCGACCGCATGTTCCGGCAGCGTTCGGTGGTGGCCGAGGCGCTGCAGGAAAGCCTGCTCCCGGCCGGGCTGCCGGACGTTCCGGGGATCGACCTTTCCGCGGCCTACATGCCCGCCACCGAAGGACTGGAAGTCAGCGGCGACTTCTATGACGTGTTCCCGGTGACCGACGGCTGGGCCATCACGGTCGGGGACGTCTGCGGCAAGGGACAGGAGGCCGCCGCGATGACCGCGGCCGCGCGGCACGCGATCCGGGTTCTCGCGCACTGGAACCCGGATCCGGCGGACGTGCTGGCTAAGGTAAACGAGGTCATCCTGGCCGGTGACTACGAGGACCGTTTCGTGACCGCCCAGCTCGCCTACCTGCGGTGGAATGCCGACCGACTGCGCGTAACGCTGGCCAGCGCCGGCCACCCTGGCCCGGCCCTGGTACACCCGGACGGCCGGGTCGACTTGCTGAGCGGCGGCGGCCTGCCGCTGGGCCTGTTTCCCGACGCCGACCCGGGCACCGAGGTGCTCGAACTCGGCGAGGACGACCTGCTCTTCTTCTACTCCGATGGGGTCACCGACGCGCGCAGCATAGACATGCGCTACTTCGAGGACAGCCTGGCCGATGAGCTGGCCGGCCTGGCCGGCCGAACGGCGGCCGAGACCGCCAGGAGCGTGCAAAGCCGGGTCGCCAGCTTTTCCGAGGACGAACTGCGTGACGATATGACCATCCTGGTCGCCAAGGTGAAGTCGCCGCCGGACGGCACCTGATCACGACGGGGAATTCCGACCAGCGCCCGGCCGCGCTGAGCTTGACCCGGCGGTCTTCGGGTGCTGGCCGCTGTGGGCGGCCACGACCTCGCCGGCCACCTCGGTGACCTTGACGTGGCGGCGCTGCGATTCGGCGCGCAGGCGCCGCAGCGCTTCGTCAGCGTCGCAGCCAAGCGCGTGCATCAGGATGCCCTTGGCCTGGTCGACGACGGAGCGCGCCACCACGGCGTCCTTGAGCTGGCTGGCCGTCCGCTGCGCCTGGTTATAGGCCGTCGCATTCGTCAGCATCGCGCTGCCGAACGCGGCCAGCATCTCCGCTACGGGGTCAGACCCCTCGTCGAGCACGCCGGGGCGGACGCTGAACAGCGACAGGACCAAGGCGCCGCGCGGAAGCTCGCGCACCAGATGGACTGAACAGCGCACACCGCAGCGCAGCGCGGCCTCTGCGTATTCGGGCCAGCGGCTCTCGTCCAGCGTGTCCAGGCAGCTGACTCCGGCCCGCGCATCGGCCGCGGCCACGATGGGCCCGTGTCCGGTCTTCAGTTGCAGGTCGGCCAGGTCGGCCAGGTCGGGATGAGTCGCCGTAGAGCTGATCATCTCGCCGTCGCGCCAGACCGCCGCGTGGGTCCCCGAGCAGGCCGGCACCTGCCAGGCGGCTAGCTCGGCCAGCTTCTTCAGTGACCTGGCTTCTCCGCTGTTGCTGAGGCTGAGCAGTTCCGCCGCCTCATGCCCCAGGTGCTCGATCGGCAACAGATCCTCCGTCTCTGGCTCATTTGTAGCACGTCTCGGTCGACTCGTCCGTCGCCGCGCCAGGGCACGCCGGCGAGGAAAAGGCCAGCGTGTCACCGGTGCTGCCGACCGGTTGACGCTCAGACGCGGGGGTGCGCTGACACCCAGGCGGCCGGTACCCGGGTGTCAGCGCCTGGTACCAAGTCGGTGGGCAGCCGCGGCCGCTCAGTTACGGATCAGCTTGGCCAGGCGTCTGGACGCCTGGCCAAGCGCGTGCCCGGTGCCCAGGAAGCCGGCCCACGGGTCGTCGGCACTGTCGTCCAGCCTGGCCCGCACGGTGGAGATGGTGAACCGGCCGGGCTCCACCGCGGTGTCCTGCACCTCCCGCCACCTCAGCGGGGTGGATACCCGCGCGCCCGGGCGCGCGCGCACGGAGTAGCAGGCCACCACCGTCTGCGCGTAGGCGTTGCGCATGACGTCGGCGTAGATTCGCTCGCCCCGCTTGTCCTTGCGCTGCTCAGCAGTGATCACGTCCGGATGCCTGCTGGCGAGCACCTGCGCCACATGGTGGGTGAACTCCAGTACCGCGTCGAAGCCGGCCCGCCGGTCGAGCGCCACGTGCACGTGCAGGCCGCGGCCTCCGGTGGTCCGGACGTAGCTGGTCAGGCCGAGTTCCCCGTCGAGCAGATCACGCGCCCACAGCGCCGCCTGACGTACCTGCTCGAAGTGCTGCGAGTCCGGCGGGTCGAAGTCGATGACCAGCTGATCGGGCTGGCCTAGCTTGTCGGCGCGGCTGGTAAGCCCGTGCACTTCGATGCAGGCCTGGCTGGCCAGGTAGACCAGGGCGGCTGGCTTGTCGCAGATCGCCTGCCGGACCACACCGCCTTCTTTGGGCACCTCTACCCGGGGGATCCAGTCGGGAAAGTACGCAGGCACGTTCTTCTGGACGATGCGCGGGCCGGCTACGCCATCGGGGTAGCGCATCATCGTGATCGGCCGGTCGCGCAGCCACGGCAGCATCCGCTCGGCGGCCTCCGCGTAGTACCGGGCCAGGTCCTCCTTGGTGATCCCGTCGGCCGGGAACAGGACCTTGGCTGCGTGCGGGATCGGCACCGCGGTGCCGCCGACGGTTATTTCCTCGGTCATGTTAGGTCACATGTTCGGATTGGCCATGCTGACTTCAGCCAGCAGGGAGACCGGATCGTCCTCGACGGTCAGGTCACCCAGCGAGACCAGGCCGGCGACCTGGCCGTTATCGATCACCGGCAGCCTGCGCACCGCGTGCTCGCGCATCAGCCGCATGGCGACGTCGGCGTCGTCGTCCGCGTTGACTCCGATCAGTTCGCTGCTGCTCAGCGGGCCGACCGGCTCCTGCGGCCCCCGGGACTCGGCCACGGCCCGGACAACCAGATCGCGGTCGGTCACCAGGCCGTGCAGGGACTGGTCGTTGACCACCAGCACAGCACCGAGCCCCCAGTCGCGCATCGTCCTC
>JASIGD010000522.1 GCA_030045295.1 Streptosporangiaceae bacterium | reverse complement strand
GGTCCGCAAGTCCTGGGGGATCACGGTCCGCGACGGGTTCGGCCAAACCGAGACCACCGCGCAGGTCGGCAACACGCCCGGGCAGCCGGTGCGCCCCGGGTCGATGGGCCGGCCGCTGCCCGGGTACCAGGTCGTGCTGGTAGACCCGGTGAGCGGGAAGCCGGGCCGGGACGGCGAGATCTGCCTGGACCTGAGCAGGCGCCCGCTGGGCCTGATGACCGGCTACCTGGACGACCCGGCGCTGGACGCCGAGGCCATGCGCGGCGGCTACTACCACACCGGCGACGTCGCCACGTCCGATCCCGATGGTTACATCACCTACGTCGGGCGGACCGATGACGTGTTCAAGGCATCGGATTACCGCATCTCGCCGTTCGAGCTGGAGAGCGTCCTGATCGAGCATGACGCGGTCGCCGAGGCCGCGGTGGTGCCGTCTCCGGACCCGGTCCGGCTGGCCGTGCCGAAGGCCTACATCCTGCTCGCCGCGGGCAGCGAGCCGTCGCCGGACCTGGCCAGGTCGATCATGGCGTTCTGCCGCGAGCGGGTCGCGCCGTACAAGCGGATCCGCCGGGTCGAGTTCGCCGACCTGCCGAAGACGATCTCCGGCAAGATCCGCCGGGTCGAGCTGCGCGGCCAGGAGACCACCGGCCGGGAATCGGTCCGCGGCGTCACCGAGTTCTGGGAGGAAGACTTCTCCTGAAGCCGGGCTAGGTCGGCTGGCGGTCCGCGCCGTCGGGCGTTTCCGGTTGCAGCCGGGCGGTCCATCGTTCCGTAGGCCAGGTTCATGAACAGCTCGTCGGTGGTATCCATCACCGTCATGCCCGCGGGAGACGACGGTGCCGAACAGGCCTCCGCTCTGCCTGGGCAGCAGCCTAGTCTAGTTGCGAACTACTTGCATGTACTTGAAAGACGCACCTGGTCGGCGGTCCTGGGCCAGGGTCGCGCCGCGGGCGGCGCGCTCGCGCCAGCGGGAACCACTGGCGCGTACCTCAGCGCGGGGCTAGCTGGTGACGTCGGCGGAGGTGAAGCGGGCCCAGGCGAAGGAGCCGAAGAGCACGGCGTACACGCCGAACGACAACAGCCCTTTGAGCAGCGTGGACGTGTCGACCGGGGTGCGCAGCAGGGAGTCGAACGACAGCCACCAGTGCGTCGGCAGGTACGGTCCGAGGGCGGCGAGCTGCGGCACGTTGTCGACCACCTCGCTGGCCACCACGAGGACCATGATGGCCGCGATGGCGCCGATCGCGTGCTCGGTCATGGTCGAGACGGCCAGCCCGACCGCGCCGAGCGCGGCCATCGCGGCGGCGACGTACAAGGTGACGAACAGCAGCCGGAGCAGCCCGTCGGCCAGCGGCACCGTGGTGCCCGACAGCAGGGTCACGGGTCCGATCGGGAACAGCGCGGCGCCCGCGACCAGGGCGACCGCCGACACGATGAACGTCGCGCACAGCGCGAACGCCACGATCACGCCGAACTTCACCGCGAGCAGCCGGGTCCGCCCGGCCGGGACGGCGAGCAGGTAGCGCAGCGTCCCGTACCCCGCCTCCCCGGCCACCGAGTCCCCGGCCACCACGGCCACCACCACCGGCAGGACCAGGATGAGCAGGGTGCTCAGCGCGATGAAGGTGAGGAATACGCCGTTGCCCGCCAGCTGGTTGAAGAACGCCACCCCGGCGCCGTTCCCGCCTTGCGGATGCGGGGCCGCCACGCGCAGGGCGATCCCGATGACGAGCGGGAACACCGCCGTCACCGCGAGCAGCAGCAGGTTCCGCCTGCGCAGGAAGACCAGCCGCAGCTCCGAGGCGAACAGCCGCAGCTGGTTCCGGACCGGCCGGTCAGGCGCTGACATCGAAGCCCTCGCCGGTGAGCCCCACGAACAGGTCTTCCAGGCTGGGCGAGGTGACCGCGAATCCGCGGACCCCGATCCCGGCCTGGACGAGTTCCGCGCAGACCTGCTCGGGTGAGGCGTCGCCGAGGACGGCCGACGCGTGCGGCGCGGCCTCGGCCGCGGCCACCTGCACGTCGGCGAGCCCGAGCGCGGTGAACACCTTGGCCGCGGCCTCCGGGTCGGCGGTCTGCACCGTGACGCGCGCGGCTCCGGTCCGGCGCAGCTCGGGCAGGGGGCCCTGGAAGACCAGCCGGCCGGTGCGCATGACCCCGACGTGGCTGCAGATCTGCTCGACCTCGGCGAGCAGGTGCGAGGAGACGAATACGGTGGTGCCGTCGGCGGCGATCTGCCTGATCAGCGCCCGTACTTCGCGGGTCCCCTGCGGATCGAGCCCGTTGGTCGGCTCATCGAGGATGATCAGTTCCCGGGGCCGCAGCAGGCCGGCGGCGATGGCCAGCCGCTGTTTCATGCCGAGCGAGTAGTGCCGGTACCGTTTCTTCGCCGCGGCGAGCAGGCCCACCCGGTCCAGCGCGGCCTCGATCCGGGCGTGCGCCGTGGCCGGGTTGGCGGTCCGGTCCGCGGCGTCGTAACGGGCCAGGTTGTCGGCGCCGCTCAGGAACGGGTAGAAGGCCGGCCCCTCGACCAGCGAGCCCACCCGGTGCAGCACCTGGGCGGCGCCGGCCGGCATGGGCACGTCCAGCAGGGCCGCGCTGCCGCTGGTCGGGAAGGCCAGGCCGAGCAGCATCCTGATCGTGGTGGTCTTGCCCGAGCCGTTCGGGCCGAGGAAGCCGTAGACCGACCCGGCCGGCACGGCCAGGTCGATGTGGTCGACGGCCAGCTGACCGCCCCGGAACCGCTTGGTCAGCCCGCTGGTCGAGATCGCGGTCAAGGTGTCCCGGTGCTGCCGGGCGCCTGGGCGGCCGCGGCGTACAGGACGCTGGGCTGGACGGCGCCGACGAACGTGCGGCCGGTGTCGGTCATCAGCACCGAGACCAGGCTGGTCCGCAGCAGCCGGCCGGTGCCCCAGGCGCCATGCACCGGGGTGGCCGACGCGAGCAGCGCGCTGATCACCGCGGCGCTGTCGCCGGCGGTGTCGTTGACCGAGACCGGGCCCCCAGAACCCCCGGAACCCCCGGACGAGGCGGGCTGGGCGGACTGGGGAGAAAGGGTCAGGGCCGCTGAGGGCACGTCGAGCACGGTCAGCCAGCCGGAGCCGATCGCGCTGACGTCCGGCGCGGCCTGAGCCGAGGCTGCGTCGCCGCCCCCGGCGGCCAGGTTGACCCGGGTGATCGTCGCCGAGGGCGGGGGCGTGAAGCTGAGCTCCGCGGGCGCCGGGGTCGCGAACTTGACGGAGGTGTAACCCACGGCGAACGCGGGGCTGCTCGCCCCGCGGGCGAAGACCTGCAGCCGCAGCGGCACCCCGTTGCTGGCGTCGATGGCGATCTGGACCTGGCCCACGAGCGACCTTGAGTCCTTGGGGGCCAGGACCAGCTCATAGGCTGCCTGCCCGGCTACCGTCACGTTGCTGGCCACGCTCACCGAGGTGGTCGGGCCCACCGCGGCCAGCACCTGCTGAGCCGCCTGCTGCGGCGTCAGGGCGGGCGCCGCCGGCGTCATCGGGGCCGCGCGGTGCGCGGGCAGCGAGAACTCGGTGACCGAGTTGGCCGTGCTCTGCCACAGCCAGGCGGTGCTGCCGTTACGGATGAGGTCGGTCTCGCTCAGCGACTCCGGCAGCGCCAGCCTGAAGTGCGCCGGGCCTGCGTACCACACCCAGATCGTGTGTGAGCCGGTCAGCAACCACGCCGGTGACGTGGGGTTCGCGGTGCCGGGCAGGCTGGGCAGGCCGAACGAGGCGGTCTCGACCACGGTGCCGGTGAACGGCGGAACGGAGGAATCCGCGACTTGCACGAGGAGCTGCGCCGGGGTCCGGGCGGGCAGGCCGGGTGCGGCCTGGGCGACCGAGATGAGCGACCCG
>JASIGD010000521.1 GCA_030045295.1 Streptosporangiaceae bacterium | reverse complement strand
CCTCGTCTCCAGGACTTATGCGCCCAGGGACCGCCCTGCCTGATCCGGCGGGGCGGTCTTTGATGCGGTCAGGCAGTACCGCGCTGAGGATCGCGCGTTCCGTGTTGAGCGGTAACGTTCCAGGAACGGTCCGCCCGTAGGGTTGGCTCATTCCGGTTTCCTCAGCTGGGGAGCATGGTGAGCAAGATCTTGGCAGTGCGGTGGGCGGCACCGATCGCGGCGATCGCGTTCGGCGTGCTCACGCTCGGCCTGGATCTGGCGGTTGTGCCACTTGACATCCTTACGCATCAGGCCGGGCCGGGCGGGCCGGTGGCCGCCGGGCTGAGCACGGCCGTGCTCGTGGTCCCCGCGGTGGCAGTGGGCACCCTGCTAGCCGCCCGCCGTCCCCGCAACCCGATCGGATGGATCCTGCTCGCGATCCTTGTTCTCGGTGTCAGCCCGACTGACCAGTACGCCGTCCTGGATTACCGGATGCATCACGGGACATTGCCCCTGGGCTGGGCGGTGGTGGCGCTCGGAGACAGCTGGCCGCTGTGGCTGCCGCTCATCGCCATCCTCTTGTGGCTGTTCCCAGACGGGCGGCTGCCGCCGGGACGCTGGCGCCGTCCGGCTGTGGCTCTTGTCGCTACCGGGGTGCTGGCCGGGCTAGCAGCCTCGGCTCCTGGCGTGGTAGCCGCCGCCCACGGCCGTCCTCGCCGGCGTGTTCGCCGGGCTGGTGCTCCTGGCCACCAACGTGTTCCCGGTCAAGACCCCGGTAGCAGTCGCGGCCTCCACGCTGGCCGCGGCGGCGCTGTTCAACCCGCTACGCCGCCGGGTCCAACGGGCCGTCGACCGGCGGTTCAACCGTGCCCGTTACGATGCCGACCAGACGGTGGCCGCATTCGCCGCGCAGCTGAAAGACGCGGTCGACCTGGACTCGGTCCGCGACGACCTGACCGGTGTCGTGTCGCGGATCCTGGAACCCGCCCACGTGTCGGTATGGGTCAGCCGACGCGACTGACAGCCGAATGGCCTCGGCGGTCAGGCCACGCGCGGCGCATGGCGCGTGCCGCGCCTGGCGAGGGTTCCCGCTTGTAGGTCTCGCCTCGGAGGGCTGCGGCGCAGGCGGGTCGCTCACGTCGCCGAGGGTGATCTTGCGGGCCCGCTGCGGGAACTGGTGACAGCTGTGCCTGCCGAGGGCTGGGACGGCGGCTGACCGTGATGCTGTGGCTACAGCGGCGGCAGGCGAGTTCGGCTGGGCGCGGCGGCTGCGGCTCGCTGCCGGCCTTCCGGGTTCAGCATGATGGCGGCGGCCAGCGCGAGGCTGGCATGGACCTGGGCGAGAGCGGCCCAGGTAGCGGCGCTCTCCTGGCCATCTTCGCGGCCGAGGTATTCGCTTGCTTTCGCCGCGAGTTCCTCCGCGCGCCGGAAGTGTTCTTGTGCAGTCATTGGTGCTCCAGTCGCCTGGACGTCTTGTACGCGGCAACGCCACGCACGACTACCCGGTGAACTGGCTTCAAACCGGATATGCGGAAGCCCGGCCAGCGGGTGACCGGGCTCCGCGGGGTAGCCGCGGACAATCAAGCTGGGATGGGCTGCACGCTGTCGTTGATGAACCGGACGACGGTCTCCGTGTCGTAGGTCTAGTACGTGCACTGCTGGCCGACCTCGATGTGATCCATGAGTATGGCAAGCATCGAGTTCTCATCAACCGCGCGGCGTCCTCTCCTCTGAGGTCGTGGTGGTGCGACCGGCGCGGCACAGCGGTACCGGCTCGGGCACCTCGGCCAGGCCGCCGGGCTGGCGCATCAGCCGGTCAAGGTCGGCCAACTCGCGCACGCGCTGGGCTAGGCGCTCACGGTCACCGGCGCCGTCCTCCCGCTCGACTGCCTGCCGCCACCGCAACGGGCGGGTTGCGTTGCTGGCGCAGCCGGGCTGGGCGCCCGGGATCATGCTGTTCGGTCTGGCCATCCTGATGTTTCCCGATAGCCGGCCGCCGTCGCCGCGGCTGCGGTGGATGATGTGGGTCTATGTCACCGCGGCCATGGTGTGGGTCCAGCGCCGCCGCCATCACGGTAAGCGCCATCATCGGCCACCCCACACGGGTGGATGCCAGCGGGAATCTGCTGGTCGTTGGCAACTCTGCCCCGGCCCCTCCTGGCGGATTGTGCTGTCAAACGTGTTCTTCGCGCTCGGGCTGGCCTGCTGGCTGGTGACGCTGGCTGCCCAGGTGCTCAGTTACCGGCGTTCGGCCGGGGAGCGCCGCCAGCAGCTGAAGTGGCTCATGTCCGGGTCGGCTATCGCCTTGATAGGCGTCGTGGCCGAAGTGACCGGCTCCGGCGGCGCGTTCATCGGGGGTGCCATTACCGTGGTCGGGCTCCTTGCGATCCCGCTGTGCATGGCCGTGGCTGTCTTGAGGTACCGCCTCTTCGACATCGACCGGATCATCTCCCGGACGCTGGCATATGCAATCCTCACTGGCCTGCTTGTCGGCGTGTATGCCGGGCTGATACTGCTGGCCACCCAAGTGTTCTAGGTAAAGCCTGCGCTAGCTTCACGTTCGCAGGTTGCCGCTGGTGGCGATCGTTGGCTGTTGGTGGCAGCTCGGGGGCACCCTCCTAATGCGTGGGCCAGGTACTCGGTGGAGTGACGCTGCTAGCCCAGCCAGCATGTCACGGGTCGGGTAACCCAGCCTCGGGGTTCCCCTGCGCGGGTCACCGCTGCTCACGCCACAGCTTGACGGTGGCGACGGCCAGCACCACCAGCGCCGGGACGAAGAACACCCCGGTATGCAAGATCGCGCCCGCGATGCCGACGACCAGGACCACGACGCCGATCACGCCGGCCACCAGGTTGGCTGGGGCCGGGGCGAACGCGGCCGCAGCGGCGACCGGCGCCGGGGCGATGGCTAGCAGCAGCGACGACCACGTGGCGGCCAGCGGGTAGTCGTTAGGCACCAGCGCCGAAATGGTGATCAGCTGCGCGGCGCCGGCCAGGAGCAGCGCGCCCCGGCGCCACGCCCAGCTCGGCGGAGCAGGCGCCGGTAGTCCGGCTGGCGATGCGGGCACGCTCACAGCGGGAGTGGTGGAGGCGGGTGCGGTTGGCGTAGTCATCGGGTCTCCTGGTCGCTTACTCAGCGGTTATGAGCTACCGACCAGGCTTCCCGGCGCACCTAAGCACGAGCTTAAACCTCCGGCCGTCGCCCGCCAATACCCCCGACGTGCGTACCAGACGTCGCTGCTCTGCAAGGTCGCCGCCCATCCCAGGTGGCAGCATCGTGGCCACGCAGGCGTGATTTCCGACGCACCGGGTTCGGGCCAGGATTTTATCCTTTAGCAAGTCAGCCCAGAAAGCTGATCAAGTCGGCATTCGTCCTGGTCAGAGGTAGTGAGGTCTTCACGTTTAGGCCTGAGCTGCGCAGACGGGGTAAAACGTGAAGACCTTGTAGTGGTTAGGGACAGGATCGAACTGTCGACCTTCCGCTTTTCGGGCCGGACATATCCTCAGTTGGCGCAGATCGTGCGAGTGTTATGCGTTGTCGCCGGTCGCTGCTGCTTGCCGGTGGTGGCTGCTGTTGCTGTCACCGTTGCTGTCAGCCATGGTCAGGAGAGCGAGTGGCCGCTGGCTTGCGCGGCAGGTCGAGGTCCAGTGTGACTGACCTTAGGGCGAAGCCGTGGCGAGCGTAGAAGCGCCGGGCGCCGTCGTTGGCGGCATACGCCGTTACCGTGGCCCGCTGCGCGCCGTTCTCGGCGGCCCAGGTGAGGAAGGCCGTCACGAGCTGTTCGCCGACGCCGTGGTTGCGGTGGGCTGGGTACACCTGAATGCTTTCCAGGTCGGCGACGCGGATGGGATGCATGCTGCCCGGGCCGCTGAGGCGTCCGACCAGATGGCCTGCTACCTCGTTGTCGTCGCGCGCGAGCAAGACCAGGTTGTCGCTATCTGCGAGCAGCGACGTGTAGTACGCGAGGCCGTTCTCGGCGGCCCACTGCAGATTGGTGGCAGCGGCGTTATGCGTTCCGGCATCTGTTGCGACCAGCGCATCGACCGAGCCGACGATCTCTGGGAGATCATCGGCCGTAGCTTTGCTGATCCGGATCGTCACCTAGCAACACTATCGAGGCGTGAGGCAGGGACGCAGTTCTCCAGCCCGTTCATACGTATTAGGCGACCCGCTTCCCCCGGCTCCAGCCGGATCCGCGACCCGCTGCTTGGGTCGGTTTGCGCAGGGGGTCGGCCTGCCAGTCCGCAGGTGAGCCGGAGTGTCGGGCTGGCCGGGAGTGACCGGCAGTACCCGGGGTTAACCGGCCGATCGGGGAGGCAGCGGGCACGTCGTCTGAGGTCATGGACGACGGTCGGTACCTCGGCGCCCTGGTCCTCGTCACTACCAACGACGTACGCATTACGAGGGTGTTCCCGCGCGCTGCCTGCGGGTTCAAGGATCGCCCGAGCTTCACGTCCGCACCCAGGGCTCTTGACGGCTCACCGCCACCTACCACCAGGTGTCGTGGCCCGACGCCACGCGGCCCATACCGCATAGGCCGGTAACACCGATAACTACCCGCACCTTGCAGGGGATGGCCCGCGTCCGGTCCGGGCGGGCTCCGGCCTGGCCCTTGGTTTCTGGCCGGAGTGTCCACAGGCTCCGGGGTCAAGCGTGACTTCGCGTGTACGCTGACCTGCGCTTTTCCTCCTGTTCCGGTTGTCCTGCGAGCACGGTCGCGCTTGAGACTGGAGGGGCGGACACGTACGCTCAGCGGGCCATCCCCGGCCGCAAGCCCCGCCTGGCTCGTGCACGGCCGACCTGCGACCTGGCGCTGTCCTGTTAAAGTCAGGATGCTGCTGGCCAGGCAGCGCACGTGCTGGGGCTAAGGTCTGCTGCCCATTTCCGGGGAGCCACACGGCGACATGCGCAGGCTCGAACGCCTGGTGTACCGCCTCGGCTAGGTCGTCACGCACCACGTCGAGGTCCACGGTGTCGCGCAGCCTAGCGGTGAACGCAGCGATCACCGCCTCGGCATCGTAGCGCGATCGGTTGAACCTACGGTCCACCGCGCGCTGGACCCGGCGGCGTAGTGGGTTGAACAGTGCCGCCGCCCCCAGCGTGGCCATGGCGACCGCCACCGGTGTCTTGAATGGGAGCACCTCGGTGGCCAGCAGCACCAGCCCGGCGAATACCCCGGCCAGCACCGCGCTGATCAAAGCGTAGGAGATCACCCGGCCGACGATCCTGTCGATGGCGTACAGCCGGTACTTCAGCACCGCGATCCCGACGCAGACCGGCAGCACCGCGAAGCCGATCGGGCTGATGACGTCGTTGACCGCAAGGTCCCAGGCCGACGAGCCGCCGGGGGTGGGCACCGCGAGGAACAAGGAGACCACGAAGATGACGGCGCCGCTGTAGAGCCATTTGAGCTGCTGCCGCCGCTCGTAGGATGCCCGCCGGTACCTGGGCACCTGCACGGCCAGCCAGGCCAGCAGACTGGCCAGGACCCCGATAACCGAAAGACCCTGCAGGGCCGCGGTCAGGCCGGTTGTCTTGTTGGCCAGGTTGCCGGTGGCGTCGATGATGACGGCGTGCCCGGCGGCGACGGCGGCACCCGCGGCTGTCGCTGTCAACGCCAGTAGGACACCGGCGGTCACCAGGATCACCGCCACCGGTCGCCACCGGCCGCCGGGCAGCCGTCCGTCGGGGAATACCCAGACCATGATGGCGATCAGGACGAGCCATACCGGATAGCTGGTCGACAGCACGACCGCGACCGAGCCTAGCGGCAGCGTGCCGTGATGCATCTGGTAGTCGATGATGGCGTATTCGCCCGCGGGAGCCGCGGCGAGCAGGAAGATCGCCAGCAGCAGCCATCCGATGGGATTCCGCGGCCTGCGGGCCGCCAGCACGGTGCCGACCGCCACCGCGGGCACGGTGATTGCCGCGATAAAGGCCAGATAGAAAGGTCCCTTCGGCCCTGGCTGATGGGCCATCTCATCAAGCGGCACACTGGCCAGGCCGACGGCGAGCGTGAGCAGACCGAACGCTGCCGCGGCAGCCTGTGCCGCGCGCTGCCCCAGTGCCGTGCTCACCTGGCCATCTGCCCCTCCGCTGGTTAGCCCGTGATGAGCAACCTTACGGGCGCCGCGTTCCGGGATCGTTACGGCTATACGCGAGTGGGCACCCCAGCTCGGGGATACTGCTCCGCCGTCCGCGGTCGTGGGAGCCCGAAGGATCGTCCTGGCCGTGGTGCCGCGAGCCGACCACTGGCCGCCGGGCGGCAGACAGCTACCCGGCGCACCTCGGCTTATTGACCGATGAGGCATCTTGATCGGCGTGCCCTGCTTGATGCGGCCTGGCGTGCGCCCGGGCGGGCCCAAGGCAGAGCCCGGGCGCTGACGCCAGGCCAGCGGCGCCGCCAGGCGCTGCTCTTGATCTAAATATGGCTAGATTCGGCAACGCAGCACCGGACGAGCACCGGACGAGGGCTGAGCTGACACGATGTGGATCTGGAACGTGATGTCATCCGTATTCGCCAGCAGCTGCTGCGAGCCCGGGGCCGACTTCAGCCCGGTCCGGTCAAGACCACAGCTGGCCGTCGTGACCGGCCCTTGCTCGGGATAGCGCGCGAGACCCTGCTTCAGTACGCTGAGCTGAAGGTCCTCGGCGCTGCCACGCATGAGTGAACCGCCCATGACCTGGTGTTCACCACGCGCACCGGTCGCCCGGTCGAACCCCGGAATCTCGCGCGGTCCTTCCATCGCATCGTCAAGTCACATGGCCTGCGTCCGATCCGGCTGCACAGCCTGCGGCGGACCACGGCCACCTTGCTCAAGAACCTCGGCGTCCCGCCTCGGGACACGATGGAGATCCTCGGCCATGCCCCGGATCGCCGTCACGATGGAGATCTACACCGAGGCCGACGAGGCTAGCCGACGCGCGGCGCTCACTAAGCTCAGCGCGCTTTTCGGAACCGATCCGGACTGACTGTTGCTGTCACTTCTGCTGTCATTTGCGCGATCAGCCGGGGATGTGGGCCTGACCTGGTGGGCCGTACTGGATTTGAACCAGTGACCTCTTCCGTGTCAGAGTGTCGGCTTTCCGATCCGCGCGGCATCCTTGCCACTGTGACCTGGGAATACTCTTGCTGCGGGCTTCTCGGCTACCCGGCAGTGTCCTGCGTTTACCCCCGTGGTCCTCGGTGTCCTAGGGCTGTTGTAGGGCCGTCCCTAGGGGCCGCGGGTCTTCAGATCGAGACCACCTGTGGCGTGTGATGACTTGGGGCCAGGCAAGGGCATGATCTCTAGGTGGGGCCGCTGGCGGCTCTGAGGCTTAGGCGCGCTGCTGGTACCCGGAAGTGGCCGCGTTCACGGTAGGCAGGGTGAGAGGTAGCTGATGTCCGGACCGGATAGGTCCCGCGCTCTGATCACATCGTGGTGGTGCTGTTCGAGAACCGTTCCCTGGACAATGTTCTCGGGCATCTGTACGGGCCGCGAGAGTAAGAACTTCGACGGCGTCCCTAACTTTCGGGTGGCCGCG
>JASIGD010000520.1 GCA_030045295.1 Streptosporangiaceae bacterium | reverse complement strand
ACTCCTCGCGGCTCCACCCGTACGTTTCGGCGGCGGCTGCGACCGGGTCGGTGTGATGGCGAGGCACCTGCAGGGCGAAGCGACGGCGGGTGCCGTCCGCCGCGGGGGTGCCGTTGGAGCACAGCAGCAGCCGTAACGGCCCGTGGTACGTGTTCCGGATCTCTGCGGGCAAGTCGCACAGCGTCAGGATCTGGCCGGGGTTGCCGGGGTCGGGTGCCGACGCGACCGGGATCAGATGCTCCTCGAATTTGTCCCAGCCGAGCTTCTCGATAGCGCACCGGCGGACCTCGCCGTTCGGCTCGGCCATGATCGTGGGGACATCCCACCCGTCCTCGATCAGCGTGCTGGGGACGCGCATGCCGTGCCAGGCATACACAGACCAGCCGTCGCGGTACGTTATCGCAGGCCCGTCGGGGCAGTGCAGCCACAGCTCACCCCGGTCTCCGCGTGGCTCAGCACGGATCATCGCCGGCCGCTCGGTGACGAAGCAGATGTCCTGATACGGCTCCCACCAGCCGCACGAGCGGGTCAGAGTCCACGACAGATCCAGCCACTCACCGGCCTGCTCGCCGTAGCTGACGAGGCCCAGCCGCCGCGGCACATCGAGGCGCGCTCGCCAGTTATGGAACTGCCCACCGCCGCGCTGCCAGCCATCTCCGAGGTAATCGGTGGCGACGGGGATCCACCTCGGCGGATCCGGCGGACGCGGCGGCGGCCAGTGGATCCCCTGGGCGGATTGCTCGGCGGCCTTGCCGAACGGCTCGCCGAGCAGATCCGCGAGCGGACGCTCCAGCACGTCCGTGGTCGAGGCACCAACAAGAAACCCGGGCATATGGGGCCAGCCGGTGAGACGGTGCCACAGCTCGCTCCTGAGCGCGCGCCCGAGTGCGCCGCTGAGCGAACGCCATATCTCCGCCTCGAACGCGCCACCAAACCCGACGTTCAGCCATGTAGGGTCCCACTCGCCAAGCTGCAGAGCGCGTCGCTCCGCCGAGGCCGGTTCTAGCATCCGGACCACCAGGCGCACAGCTGCCGGGCTCTGGCACCAGATGAACTGCGGCGTCTCAAATCGGGCGAGCTCGTAGATGCGGCGGATGGCAGCCTCCGCAGCGGGCCGGTCCGCCGGATCGGTGCACATGCTGGCGGCTACGTACTCGCCGCGGATGGCACGGACCGCGTCCCACTGTGCCGCGGAGAGATGGTCGACCTTCCCGATCACCATCGCTGCCTGCTTCCCGGCATTGCCTAGCTGCCCGGCGCGGCCCGGCCGCTGGGCGCACTCTGGTCCCACTGTAACCGCGGACATCCTCCTGGCTTCGCTGACGTAGCGCCCGTTCCCGATCGCTTAGGCCCTTCCCCTCGGCCATGCACGGCCGCACAATAACCGGCAACAGCGCAATTACAGCGGCCCATTCGAGGGGTGGGGATATGGCTGAAGCGTCAGTGCCTTTCACCGAAACCAAGGCGCCGGAGTCGGCGGAGCGGCTGCATCGCGGGGCTCTGGGCCTGGTTGACATCGCGGCGTCGACGATGGCGAACATCGGCCCGGCGTACAGCTTCTTCTTCGGGTTCGGCCTGATCGTGCTCACCGCGGGTATCGCGGCTCCGCTGACGATCATCGCAGCGGGCATCGCGGTGGCCCTGCTGGGCAACACGCTGTCGCAGTTCTCTCGCGCGCACCCGTCGACGGGCGGCTTCATCACCTTCGTGGGCAAGACCTTCGGCGGCACATCGGCGGTGACCACGGCGCTGCTGTGCGGCGCCGGCTACATCATCGCGATCTCGTCCGTGCTCGCAGTGTCGGGGTGGTTCCTCGAGTTCACGCTGAACTACTACTTCGGCTGGAACGTGCCGTGGGTCATCTGGTCGGTGCTGCTGACCGGCGGCGCCGTGATCATGATGCTCCGCGGCGTCGGCGTGTCGACCCGGCTGGCGGGCTTCTTCTTCGGCTTCGAGATGCTGGTCCTGCTGGTCGTCTCGGTGGTGGCGCTGGTCAAGAACGGCGGCCACTTGTCCGGGGCGCCGTTCGACCCGCACAACATCACCAACGGCTTCCGCGGCCTCGGCGCGGGGTTCCCGCTGGCGGTGTACCTGTTCATCGGCTGGGAGAACTCGGCCGCGCTGGCGGAGGAGACCGGTAATCCGCGGCGCAACGTGCCGCGCGCGGTGTTCCTGTCGATCGCGCTGATGCTGTTCGGGTACGTGCTGTTCGCCTACGCGACGGTGTCGGGCTTCCACGACAACGGCACGGCGCTGGGCGCGGCACTGATCCCGTTCATCAACGTGGCGCACTCCTCGCTCGCCGCGCTTGCCGTGATCGCCTACCTGGCCGGAATGACCTCGACGGTCGGCGTGCTGATCGCCGCGGTGAATTCGCAGGCGCGGCTTATCTTCAACGCGGGCCGGGAAGGCTTGCTGCCGCGCATCATCGGCCGGGTGGCTCCCGTCCGGCAGGTGCCGCGCAATGCCATCTTCACGTTCGTCGGCATCGCCTCGGTCATCATCCTGATCTGGGCACTCGGCCACCTGATC
>JASIGD010000519.1 GCA_030045295.1 Streptosporangiaceae bacterium | reverse complement strand
GCCCACGAACAGGGCCGGGAAGATCGGCCCGCCGCGGAAGCTGCTCAGCGACACGCTGTAGGCCAGGCTCTTGCACACCAGGAGCAGCAGCAGAGCCCCGACTGTGAAAGAAGCGCTTTTCGTGATCAAAGGCCCCAGCGCGCTTTGCCCAGAGAACAGAACGTCGGAGGATTGCTTTCCCGTACCCTCCGCGTAAGCAATCGCAAGTCCCGCCACGATCAGGCCCGCGACCAGGGCGGCGAATGGCGGCGTACGCTGCGAGTACGGCTGCAGCCGCTTTCCCAGCCACCGGATGCCCGAACCGATCAACGCCGCGGCTAGCCCGATGACCAGAGCCCAACCGAACTCCCCGAGGGTTGGCCGGCCGAAGTGCGGCAGGCCGGGTATGGCCAGCGAGAACGTGCCCAGCCCCGTCCAGGCATCCAGACCGACGAAGATGAGCGAGCCGACGCCTGCGGCCAGCAGGCCGGGCACCAGCACCAGTCCTAGCATCGGCCCGCCCAGCCCGGACGCCTCCATCAGCAGGAACGCACCGACGATGGGCGAACCGAGCAGTGTGCTGATGGCCGCGAAGCTTCCCGCCGACGCCAGGATGGCGGTGGCCTGGTCAGGTACCTCCCGCCGCGCTGCCTTGATCGCCAGCACCACGAGCCCGCCGCCGATGGCGATGAGGGGCGCCTCCGGGCCGAGTACGGCGCCGAAGATCAAGGTGGCCAGGGCCGCCAGTATGACGCCGGGTAGCTGAGCCGGGGTCGGTGGGCCGTGCACCTTGAATCCATCGGCTGGGGACGCGCCGCCGTTGCCCGGCAGGTACTTGATCGCCAGTCCGGTCAGTACGCCTCCGACCGCTAGGACGGGCAGCGGCCACCACGTCGGCTCGGAAGAGAAGCCCAGGCCGTGGGGGAGATGGGTGAATATTTCCTGCTGGAGTCCGTTAATGAGGGCCAGGAAGCCGTAGGCGGCGGCGGAGACCGGCACCCCGACGACCGCCGCGATGACCAGCAGCTGCAGGTAGCTGCGGCTACGCAGGAGCGTGCGTGGATCCGAAGGCATGGTCACACGTCTATCGTGCGCCAATCAGGCCCGCCTTGGTTCACCTTCCCGGGGTGACTATGGGAGCATGTGCAGCATCGGGTCCCCCAGGGCGGGTGAGGCTTTGCCAGTTCATTAGCAGGATCATTACTGCGGACAACGTGGCCCGGCGGCATGTCACACCAAGGGAGCTGGCATGAGACGGTTTACCAGGAGCCTTCTGCTAGCAGCAGTCGTCCTCGTGGTCGTGTGCCTGGCGGCGGGATGCGGTGCCGCCCAGAGCGCTGTCTCGAGCTTGGCGTCCAGGGCGGGAGCGACCACCTCAAGCCCCGACCCCACGACTTCAAGCCCCAGCATCCCCACCCCCACCCCCACCCCCACCCCGAGCGTCACCCCCACCACCCCCACCCCGGCCGTCACTACCGTCACCGCGACCGCGACCGCGACCGCGAGGCCTAGCGTGACGATTACCCGGACGACCAGTCCATCGCCCACCGTGAGCAGCTCCCCGGCGGCAAGCACCGCGACGGCGAAGAAGCTGCTGTGGCTATGGATTCTCCTGGGTGCCCTGGTAGTCATCGGTGTGATCATGCTGATCGTCCGGTCGGTCGGCCGCCACTCCGCGGCCGCGGCAGGGTGGCGGTCGCGGGTCATCGACGCGTACGCGAAGGGTTCCGCTCTGAATGACGCGATGAGCGTCGCGGAGACCCCGGGCGCGCTGGCCGCCGCCGACGCATCCGCTCGCTGGTATGACATCCAGCGCCGAGCCGATGACTTCACCCAGACGCTGTACGCGCTACGCGAGGCGGCCCCGAACGAAGACGAACGAGCCCGGGTCGGTGACGTGCTCGCTTCGCTGCAGGCTGTCCGTTCCGCGATGGACGCCGAGCGTGCCCCTGGTGGCGCCGGGCCGCAGCACGCCGAGATCGTCCGCGGCCGGCTGATGTCCTTCGAGGCGTCTCTTCGTGCGCTCCGGGGCTATGACCAGCCTCCGCTGTGACCTGACCCGCCGCGTCGTTCACCGACGAGGCCAACGAGAATCCCCTCGATGGTGCGGGATAAACGCTCCCCGGATTCAGCCAGAGAACAGCTTGGCCTTGGCCGCGGTGAATTCGTCGTCGCTCAGGACGCCCTTCTCATGCAAGTCGGCGAGCTGGTTCAGCTGATCGATCATCGCCGAGCTCTGCGGCGCAGCCGGTGCCTGCGGCGGCGCGGCGGGTGGCTGCGGCGGCGCGTCCTGGTACTGGGGCTGCTGGCCCTGCTGCTGTTCGAGAGCGCTGATGCGGTCGTCTTGCTCCGCTTGGTACTGTGCTTGCTCCGCCTGGCGGTTGGCCACACTCTTGCCGGCGATGTACGCGCCGCCGCCCACTACGGCCGCGCGCATCAACGGTCGCCTTCTGAACATCACTGCCTCCTGGATAGTCTTGCTGCTCGCGCGTGGCCGGGGTACTACGTCCCGTCCGGCAGAGACAGGCCTAGGGCCACCATAATCTCCGGCGCGGCGGCAACTACCCTCGGCCCGCCGACCTGAGGCGCGATGGCGATCAGCACGCCGACCAGGTCCGCCGGCGTCGCCCCGGCATCCAGCGCATTGGCCACTTGCCAGAGGTAGGAAGCCGGAGGGGCGTCGACCGCTATGAGGGCCGCGAGCTTGACGAGCGCGAAACTGCGGGGATCGAGGCCACTCCTCTCCTGCCACGCCATACGCAGTTCCAGACCCTCCGACAGGAGGTCCGGGTCACCTATGGTCAGCCCGTTCAGCGCCTGCTGTGTGGTGTCATCGACTTCTACCTGGGGTGATGGCATGTTCATGATCAGGATCCTCTCCGGCCTGACGTGGATGGGAAGCCGCACTATACCGCTGAGTAAACGATGGCGCCCGCTGGTCACATGCCGCGTCACCCGTGGCGGGTGGGGCGTAAGCCGTCAACCACTACGCAAGGGCCGCGGCAAGCCGGCAGAAGGGGCCGGCAACCGCATCCTCGGCGCCAGGTTTCACTACCAACGAGCAGCGGGCCGCGGAAATCATCCGCCACGGATGATGCGCGCAGGATAATCAACGGGCTGAGGGCCTGTGATGTGCGGACGGCCCGCCGGGATCCCGCGGTCAAGTCTGGCTCGCGGTCTCCGGTTCTGCGATAGGCCTGCCGATCAGCTCGATAAGGCCCAACACGACAAGCAGCAATATGACAAGCACGATTACGGTCAGCACGGTGGGCTCGCCCAAGAAGACGAAGATCAGGGCGAACAGTGCCACCGCCCCTACCCGCAGGACCTTCCGGTGCAGGTACGTCCACTGGCCGACCGGGCCGGTGGACACCCCCCGGCGCTCGCCGAAGTTCCGGATCCAGCCCATGCCCGACTTCAGCCCCGAACGCGTCTGGACTGCCGCGCGGGAGGGGCCGGTGAAGAAGGCCCCGATCGCGACGACCAGCCCCACCAGCAGCACGACACGAAGCGTCTCCCGCAGGAAATGAACAAGCGCGTCGTACGCGGCTGCGGCTGCGTCGCTGGGCAGCGTGCTGCTGGGGACGCTGCTGAGGTAGATGCCACGGGCAATCTGCAAGCCGATGCCGAGGATCAGCATCGACGCGGCCAGGCCGAGCCCGGCCCCGATCAGGGCCCGCCGTCGACCCCGCGCCACGTACACCCCGGCCGCGAGCAGGAGCAGCGTCAGGACGATCAGGACGATCCTGGCCGTCTTGATCAGCCGGTAGTACGTCTGAGCCTTCCCGAGGTCCCTCGCCTGGAACAGCGCCAGGGTGGGGCTGACCGGCGGGATGTTACTCGCCAGCTTGAACCCGTGCTGGACCAGGTCCTGCTTGACCACGGCGATGAACGGGCCGAGGTTGAGCACGATCTGGCCGTTGCTCGTGCTGATAGCGCCATTGCCCTGCCCCGACAGCACCTTGACCAGAGCCTGGTGCGCGACGGTATTGACCTGCACCCAGATCTTGGCGGCTGCCGAGCTGCTGACCACGGAGTGCACCGTGCTATGGATGAATCCGGTCACCGAGCTGGCGATCTGCGGACCGAACTGCTGGAGCAGCGAGCCGATCCGGGTCAGCCCCCTGCTATTGAGCTGGGCGGCGGCCTGATTGACGGTTCCGGTTATGTTGAGGCGGCGGGTTACCTGGTTCGTGATCTGGTCGCTCAGGTAGTTCTGGATAGCCGGGTCGTGGATGAGCGGCTCCACGGTCGCCACGTATCGGCCGGTGTCGGAGACCTCGAGGGCGGCCCAGCTGCCGATCACGGCGGGCACGGCCATTATGCAGCCTAGGACGATGAGCACGATGGAGACGGGGGTTCGCCAGCTGACGTGCCGCCGCCGCGCCTGGCCAGCCTCCTGCTGGTGAATTTCAGCCTCGTGCTGGTGGAGCTCGGCGGTCTCGGCGCGCAGGCGCTCCAGCTCGGCTCGCTCGTCCTGGCTGAGCTCGTGGTTCTCGACGGCGGAGGCCGACTCCCGAGCGGCGGAGGCCGGCTGCTCGGCGGCGGAGGCCGACTCTTGGTTCTCGGCCGCCGACCCCGGCTCACTGGCGATATCCGACAAAGCCACCTCCGCCGACCCCACGGAACAACGGCCGGTCTCGCCGCCCCGCTGATCATCTCGCTGAATGCGCTCTGCCACAGTGCCCGGTTTTTGCCGGACGCACCTCATCCGGTCGGGGTGAATCCCGGGCGCGCGACGCGCATACTGGGCCACTCAAGCCTTCCGGCTCAGGCTAGCGGACCGAAAGGATAACCTCCACCTCCAGTCGCCCGGAATCCGGGTCTTGGTGCCCGCGCGGTGGTCAATACGGTACCGCCGCTGACCTGCGGACCGGTCACGCACGTTTGGTGCACGCAAACCAGATCCGGTCCTCGCTGTCTTCATCGGCCGGGCGGCCGCCGCTATCGAGTACCTCTATGTCGGTAAACCCCGGCTGCAGAGCTTCCCGTATGGTCTTAACCGGGAATGATCTCATCTCGATCGTCTGCGCGAGCAGCTCGTATCTGCCGTCTTTCTGAAGCTCAAATACTTGGATCCGCCACTCAAACACCAGGCCGTCGGTTGTACCCACTCTGATAAGCAGATAATTATCACCGAACTGCTGGACTATCTTCGGAATGCTCGCCATCCTCGTGAGATCACCGATGGTGGCGACGTCGAAGACGAATACACCGCCGACGTCCAGATGGTCGTAAGCGCAAGCGAAAAAATCTTTCCAGGCTGAGAGCCTGAGCAAGTGATTGACGCCCTGGTAGGCGCAGACGACGGCATCGAATTTAACGTCGAGCTTGAAGCGGGTCATGTCGGCCAGATACAGCGGGGTCCGGGCCGGCAGCTTCTCCCGGGCCAGAGCCAGCATGCCCGGCGAGACGTCTAGACCGCTCACCTGGTACGTGCCCGCGAGCAGCGCGGTGATGCCGCCAGTTCCGCACGCGACGTCAAGCAGGTGCGCTGCCTGGTTATGACGCTGCGCAATGATGCCGTGAATAAACGCTGCCTCAATGGCCGAATCACCGGTCACGGCATCGTAATGCGGGGCGAGCAAATCGTACGTCGCCATCACCCAAGTCTAGATTGCCTGGCACGGTCACGGCCTTGAACGCGGTTGGGCACGGCTGCAGCGAGCCCGTTGCGATCGGGTCCGGGACCCGCGGGTCCTCGGGCCAGCTTTGGCCTGGGACGCGAGCGTAGGCCGCCGTGCGTCGCAGGGCTCGTCCTCGCGATCGGCGGGCTGCTGGGACAAGGCTTGACGCGTGGCGCGCTGACCGGCAGAAACGATTGGCCGAGCAGGATGCTCGGTACTAAGACCACGGCGCTGTCCTGCGGCCCGGCGTAGGTCGCTTCCGCGCGGCGGACCGCGCGCCGCAGCATGAAGGCGCCGATGATCTCGAAGATACCCATGATGACTGTCCAGATGCCGATAAGCACGGCGAGGACGGTAATCGACGACTCGGGAGTGGCCGTGACCACTATCCCCGCTATGAGGCTGATCGCGCCGAAGGCGATCCACCAGGCCCTTCCCTCGCGGACGCCGCCCGCGATGCCCCCGATGAGCGCGGCCAGGCCTTGGACGATCCAGGTGATGCCGACCACCAAGCCGATGAGCGCCCTGGTCAAATGCAGATGGCGGATCAGCACGACGCCGATGACGATGAACAGCAGGCCGGCGATGCCGAGCCACACCCGGTGCGGTTCCGCCGGGTCAAAGACACGGATCAGCTGAAAGATCCCCGACAGGATCAAGACGATGCCGATCAGGACGGCGAGAACGTTGAGCGATCCCGTCGGGTGGAAGCTCACGATGAGCCCGAGGACCACCGTAAGCACGCCGAGGAGCAGCGCCGCTCGCCACGACTGCGTTATGAATGCGGCCGGTGCTGGCTGCGCGCCGTAATCACCAGATTCCATCAATGCTCCTGCCTTGTTTTGCTTGAGTGTAAACGGTCCCCGGGAATTCGACCACAAGGCACGGCCAAGGCCGGCCTCTTGTCTCGATGCTTGATCCACGGACTATCAACCGTCTTCACCGGCTCGGATGATAGCCGCAGCCGCGCATCTCCCCTTTCGGCGGGCGGCACCGGGGTTTAACCCTACGCTAGGAAATGACGGCCATAATGATGTTCGGCCGGCCCGAGCTGACCGAATGGCTGGCCGCGACCGGTGCCATGTCGGAGATGGCCGCCAGGCCAAGCGAAAACACCGCGGCGCCGTCCGCGGCATCAGCGGTATGCGCCGGGGAGGCGACCGGCCCGCTCCGACGCGGAGTTCACCGAATCGGTTAGCGCGCTCACCGATCTGCGTGCGCAAAGCCGCGCGGCGCGCCGCGGCCCGGAACCCTGGCGGACGTCTCATCCCACCTGGAGGAGCCGGGACGGCTGGGCGTCCGCCATACTGAGACGTGTGGACTCGGGTGAACGGGTGAGACGCCCGGCAAGCAGGCGGTTCGCCGGGCAAATAGAGTCGATTGCGCAGGGGGTGGCGCAGCGCGTGATCGAGATCGTCGTCGACGCGCTCGATGTGAACGCGCTGATCGACCGGATCAACCTGAACGCCGTGCTGGGTCGAGTGGAGCTGAACGACCTGCTCCGCCGGGTCGACCTCAACGAGCTGCTCGACCAGGTGGACCTGAACCAGGTCCTGGACCGGGTGGACCTGAACCAGGTTCTCGAGCGGGTGGACCTGAATCAGCTCCTGGACCGGGTGGATATGAACGAGCTGATGGCCCGGGTCGATATCAACCAGATCGCCGGCCGCGTCGATATCGAGGCGCTGGTAAAGAACACCGATCTCGGCGCCATCATGGTCAGTTCCTCCAGCACGGTCGCCACCGAGGCCATCGACCTGGGACGAAGCCACGCGGTCAGCATGGACGACACCCTCGCGCGCTGGACGAGCCGGCTCCGGCGTAACCACACGGAACGAGCTGGCCCGCCCGAGCTGCTAACCGGGCAGGAGGAGTCATGACCGCGCCCCCCGATGCCGGCTTGCCGGAACAGGCGCCCGCTGCGGCCGTGCCGGAACAGGCGCCCCCAGCTTCCGGCCAGCCGGAACCGGTGCCGGACGCCGACCACACGTCGCCGGTGCCGCTCGGTATTCGGCAGAACCTGCGCGGCCACTACGCCGGATTCGCCTCGCGCTTCATAGCGTTCATATTCGACTGCATCGTGAGCATCGGAATCTTCATGATCTCCCTCAGCGCGGCCTCGTTCGCCGCCAGCGTGCTCACCGGTACCTCCATCCACTGGAGCAGGGCCAACCTGTGGGTGGTGCTCGCGTTCTTCGCCTGGGAGTTCCTCTACTACGCCTACTTCTGGACGTCGAGCGGCAAGACGCCCGGGATGGTGCTGCTCGGCGTGCAGGTCGTCGGCCATGACGGCAGCCCGGTGGGCTCCCACCGCGGGCTGGTGCGGACGCTGGCCTTCCCGCTCAGCTTCATCCTGCTAGGGCTGGGCTTCCTCGGGATTCTGCTCGACCGTGATCGCCGGGCGCTGCACGACGTCATCGCCGGGACCGCGGTTGTCTACTGCTGGGACGCCCGGGAGGCACGGCTTCGCTCCCTCGCCCGCCAGGAGCGCCACCGGCAGCCGTAAGCCGCACGCGGTCAACCGGGCCGCCCGGCCGCCGGCATCCGCCGGGCGGCAAGTCATGCTCCGCGGACCGCGCGGACCAGGGTGTCGACGGCGGTCCCGGGACCCTCATCCCGCTCGACGGTCCGGTGTACCCGCTCGGCCCGCAGGACGCGCAGCCCTGGCAGGCCCGCGCTGACCGCCTCGGGCGTGTACAGCACGCCCGGATCCTGCGGTCCGCCGACGCCCTCGGTGAGGTTGGTCAGGTCATGGCCGATGACGAGCAACGTGCCGCCGGGAGCCAGCGCGGCGGCCGCCCGGGCCAGCACCCGGGCGAGCAGCTCCGGGCTCACCTGGAAGTACGCGACGAGCGCGAGCTCGAAGGCGTCCCGGGCCGGTTCGTAGTCGCGCAGGTCCGCGACCACCCAGTCCACGTGCGCGGGGTCGACCCCGCGGGCCGCGGCCAGCTTGCGTCCCTTCTCCAGGCCGACCCGGGAGAAATCCACCGCCGTCACCCGCCAGCCGCGCTCGGCCAGCCAGACGGCGTTCCGGCCCTCGCCCGCCGCCAGGTCCAGGGCGCGGCCGGGCGGCAGGCCGGCCAGCTCGGCCGCCACGAACTGGTTCGGCCGGGTGGTCCACTCGAACTCCGAACCTGAATAACGCTCATCCCACTGCTGACTGTCCACCTGGCCACTCTCGCCGATGGGCCGCGCGGTCGGCAACCTCGGGCGGCGGGCTCGGGCCGCTCGTGCCCAGCGCCCGCGCGTCCAGTGCGCCGCCGCGGAACAGCTCGAGCGGTCCCGGCGCCTAGCACTCTATGACGTTGACGGCCAGGCCGCCGCGAGAGGTCTCCTTGTATTTGTCCAGCATGTCGCGCCCGGTTACGCGCATGGTGTCGATGGCCTTGTCGAGTGAGACGAAATGGCGCCCGTCGCCGCGCAGCGCCAGCCGTGCCGCGTGGATCGCGGTAATGGACGCGACGGTGTTGCGTTCAATGCACGGCACCTGGACGAGCCCGCCGATCGGGTCGCAGGTAAGCCCGAGGTTGTGCTCGATGCCGATCTCCGCGGCGTTTTCCACCTGCTCGGGCGTCCCGCCCAGGACCTCGGCGAGCGCCCCCGCCGCCATCGAGCAGGCGGACCCGACCTCGCCCTGGCAGCCGACCTCGGCGCCCGAGATCGACGCGTTCTCCTTGAACAGGACCCCGATCGCCGCCGCCGTGAGCAGGAACCGGGTGACGCCCTGGCGTGACGCGCCGGGCACGAACCGGTCGTAGTAGTGCAGGACCGCGGGGATGATGCCGGCCGCGCCGTTGGTGGGCGCGGTGACGACGCGCCCGCCCGCCGCGTTCTCCTCGTTGACGGCCAGCGCGTACAGGGTCACCCAGTCCATGGCCCGCAGCGGGTCATCGCCGTTGCGCTCGCAGGTGAGCTGGCGGAACAGGCGCGGCGCACGCCGCTGTACCTTCAGTCCGCCCGGGAGCATCCCGTCGGTGTCGCAGCCGCGTTGCACGCAGGCTCGCATCACCTGCCACAGGTTGTCCAGGCCCGCCTCCACCTGGGCGGGCGTGCGGCCGAGGGCCTTCTCGTTCTCGAGCATGATCCCCGAGATGGGCAGCCCGCTGCTCGCGGTGTGCGCGAGCAGTTCGGCCCCGGTCGTGAACGGATAGGGCGGCACGGCGCCGCCCGGCTCGGGCCCGGATGCTCCGGTTCCGGTCTCTTCGGCTACGAAGCCGCCGCCGACCGAGTAGTAGGCGCGTACGCGGATCGGCGCCCCGGCGCGGTCGCGGGCCGTGAAGCGCATGCCGTTGGGGTGGTAGCTGAGCTTCTGCCTGCGGTTGAACTCCAGGTGCTCGGCGATGACGAAACCGATCTCGTGCTCGCCGAGCAGGCGCACGGTGCCGTGCCGGGCGATGGCCTCCAGGCGAGCTGGTATCGCGTCGACGTCGACGGTATCTGGCTGCTCGCCCTCGAGCCCGAGCAGCACGGCCTTGTCGCTCCCGTGTCCCTTGCCGGTCAGGCCCAGCGAGCCGTACAGCGATACGCGCACCGTCCGTACCCGGGGCATCAGGCCGTCATCCCGCAGGCCCTCGGCGAACATCCTGGCCGCCTTCATGGGCCCGACGGTGTGCGAACTCGAGGGGCCGATGCCGACCTTGAACAGGTCAAAGACGCTGATCGTCATGGTGTGCTCCACCGCAGGCGGGTGTTCAGTGAAAGACTACGGTCCGGTCGCCGTTGAGCAGCACCCGGTGCTCGGCGTGCCAGGTCACCGCGCGCGCGAGAACCTGGGCCTCGACGTCGCGGCCCGCCTCGGCGAGGCGCCCGGGCGAGAGCGTGTGGTCGACCCGGATCACGTCCTGCTCGATGAT
>JASIGD010000518.1 GCA_030045295.1 Streptosporangiaceae bacterium | reverse complement strand
CGAGCGCGCTCATAGCGCCCGCCGGTGAGTTCAGCAGGTGGCCAGGATGCGTGGTGGAGTACGCCTGGCCGAGCCCGTGGCGGCCGTGCCGGTCGATCAGGGCGATCCGTAGCGGCAGCTGCCGCACCGCGGCCTCGCGGAGCAGGTAGACGGTGACGAGCGTGCCGCTGGCCCCGCCGCCGATGACCGCGATCACGGGTCCCCGGCCAGCGGCCAGGTCATCTGCAGGAGACACAAGCAGTACAATAGCCTATAATGTCGATAGGATAAATAGGCTGGGAGGTCTTGTGATCGAAGTCGTGACGATCGACACGCCGTCGCTGGGTGACCGGACCTACCTGGCGACCGACGGTGCCAGCGCGCTGGTGATCGACCCGCAGCGAGACATCGACCGGGTGCTGGCGGCCGCCGCCGCGCGCGGCGTCGCGGTGACGCACGTGTTCGAGACCCACATCCACAACGACTACGTCTCCGGCGGCCTGGCCCTGGCCCGCCGGTGCGGTGCCGCCTATCACGTCAACGCCGCCGACGCGGTGGCGTTCGGCCGGGTGGGCATCACCGACGGCGAGGTGGTAACGGTCGGGCAGTCCATGCAGGTACGGGTCATCTCCACCCCCGGGCACACCTACACCCACCTGGCCTATGCCCTGGAGGACCGAGCCACTGGCGAGGCAGCGGCGGTGTTCACCGGCGGGTCCTTGCTGCGCGGCTCAACCGGCCGCCCGGACCTGCTCGGCCCCGGGCACACGCTCGCGCTCGCGGCCGCGCAGCACGCCTCGGCCCGGCGGCTCGCCCGGGTGCTGCCAGACCGCACGCCGGTGTGCCCGACGCACGGCTTCGGCAGCTTCTGCGCCGCCGCCGCCACTGCCGCCGGAGCGACCGCATCGACCATCGGGGAGGAGAAGAGGTCCAACCCGGCGCTGACCCTGGAGGAAGACGGGTACGTCGCCGCGCTGCTGGCAGGCCTGGACGCCTACCCCGCCTATTACGCCCACATGGCCCCGGCCAACAGGACCGGCCCGGATGCCCCGGACCTGGCTCCGCCAGCCCGGGTCAGCGCGGTCGAACTGGCCCGGCGGATCGCTGCCGGGGAATGGGTGGTGGACCTGCGCCACCGGCGGGCGTTCGCGGCCGGGCACGTGCCGGGCTCGTTCAGCTTCGAGTACGGGGACAGCTTCGCCACCTACCTCGGCTGGCTGATCCCCTGGGGAGCTCCGCTGACCCTGATCGGCGAGACCGGCCGGCAGATCGCCGCCGCCCAGCAGGACCTGGCCCGGATCGGGATCGACCGCCTGGCCGGCGCCGCTATCACGTGCGCGGGCGGCTGGCAGGCCTCAGCACGCCTGGCCACCTACCCGGTCAGCGACTACTCGGGCCTGGCCGCCGCCCGGGACCGCCAGGACCTCGCCGTACTGGACGTCCGCCGCGTACCCGAGCGGGCTCGCGGCGCCATCGCCGGCTCCCTCCATGTGCCGCTCCACGAACTGCCCGGCCGCCTGCGCGAATTGCCGCAGCGGCCTTTGTGGGTCCACTGCCAGGGCGGCTACCGCGCCAGCATCGCGGCTTCCCTGCTGCAGGCAGCCGGGCACGCCGTCGCCGCCGTCGATGACGACTTCACCTACGCGGCTAGTGCGGGCCTGACCATCGAGGCAGCACCGGGGCGCCCCGCGGCGCAACCGGCGGCCAGCATCCCGGCGTAAACGTCACGTATCCTGCGCCGCCGGCGAGCGTTCGCGGTAGCCAGCGGCGGCGACTTCAGCCGCGGGCTCGGGCGGCCCGCCCCCCTCGCCGGGCCGCCAAAACCCGTGCCGCGACAGTGACGCTGACCGCGCGGTCAGCTGACCTCGTTGAGCTTGCCGGTCGAGACGTCGAAGACGAACCCGCGGACCGCGTCCTTGTGCGGGATGAACGGGCTGGCGTTGATCCGCGCGATCGACTGCCGCACGTCCTCGTCGAGGTCGGGGAAGGCCTCGGCCGACCAGGGCGGCTTGATCCCCGTCTCGTCCTGGATGGACCGCTTGAACGCGTCGTCGGTGAAGGTGAGCATGCCGCAGTCCGTGTGGTGGATCAGGATGATCTCGCGGGTGCCGAGCAGGCGCTGGCTGATGGCCAGCGAGCGGATCTGGTCGTCCGTGATCACGCCGCCCGCGTTACGGATCACGTGCGCCTCGCCCTCGTTAAGCCCGAGGATGGCGTAAACGTTGAGGCGGGCGTCCATGCACGCGACGACCGCGACTTGCCTGGCCGGGGGCAGGGGCAGCGGCCCGGTGAAGGTTTCCGCGTACCGGGCGTTGTTGGCCAGGTACTCCTCGGTGACTGACATTGAGACTCCCATCGTGTATGCCGCCCGCCGGCCCTCGACCGTTCCGGGCAGGTGCCTTCGCCGGACCCACGGCTGCCTGCGCGGCCCGGCGCGTTCGCCGCTGCCCGGCTAGCTGTCCCCGAGCTCGATCGGGACGCCCACCAGCGAGCCGTACTCGGTCCAGGACCCGTCGTAGTTCTTGACGTTCGGCAGGTCGAGCAGCTCGTGCAGGACGAACCAGGTGTGGGCGGAGCGCTCGCCGATCCGGCAGTACGCGATGGTGTCCCGGCCGAAGTCCAGCCCGGCCTCGTCGGCGTACAGGATGCGCAGCGCCTGGTCCGGCTTGAAGGTGCCGTCTTCGGCGGCGGCCTTCGACCACGGCACGTTGGCGGCGCCCGGGATGTGCCCGCCGCGCTGCGCCTGCTCCTGCGGCAGGTGCGCCGGGGCCAGCAGGCGCCCGGCGAACTCATCCGGCGAGCGGACGTCGACCAGGTTCACCCGGCCGACCGCCGTGATCACCTCGTCGCGCCGCGCGCGGATCGAGGCGTCCTGCTCCCGGGCGCGGTAGGCCGTGGGCGGGCGCCGCGGAACCTCGGTCACCTGCTCGCGGGAGTCGAGTTCCCACTTCTTGCGGCCGCCGTCGAGCAGCTTGACCCGGGCGTGCCCGTAGATCTTGAAGTACCAGTAGGCGTAGGCGGCGAACCAGTTGTTGTTCCCGCCGTACAAGATCACCGTGTCGTCGTTGGAGATGCCCCGGCTGGAAAGCAGGGCCTCGAACCCGGCCCGGTCGACGAAGTCGCGCTTGACCGGGTCCTGCAGGTCCTTCTTCCAGTCGACCTTGACCGCGCCGCGGATATGCCCCTTGTCGTAGGCGGTGGTGTCCTCGTCGACCTCGACCAGAACCACGCCGGGGTCGTCCAGGTGCGCCTGCACCCAGTCCGCGTCCACCAGTACGTCTGAACGGCTCATGCGTTAACCTTCTTGTCAGCATCGGCCAGGACCAGCGCCTGGCGGCCCGGCCAGATCCGCCGGATGACCAGGTACATCTCGCAGCCCAGGCAGAACCCGAACACCGCGTTCAGGAATGCCGCGGCCAGGGCGGCCGCCGTGGCCGCCGCGCCCAGCCAGGTCAGGCCCGCCGCGTAACCGGCCACGCCGACGAGCGCGAAGACCAGGCCGACCCCCTGGGCGAACCGGGGCGGCGCCTCGGGCTCCAGCTCCGCCGGAGGGCCCAGCCGGGGCCGGACCAGCCGCCGGTACAGCCACCCGTAGGGCGAGTAGCGCAAGCCAAACAGCGACCCGGCGGCGAAGACCGCGGCCTGGGCCGCTAGCAGCCATACGCTGCCTGTGACCAGGACCACGGCCAGCACCACGGTCGTGATCAGCGCGCTGAAACGCGGGCCGCGCGGATCGATCTCCATCGGCGCCGTCCCTCCCGGGTGTTCCGGGCGGGATCGGAACCGCGCCTCGGTCATTAGCTATTACTCCTATCAGGATAGTAGATAAAACGCAAGGCATCGGAGCGCCGGCGCGCGCCTGACGCACCAGCCGGTCGGCCCGCGCCGGGTCAGTCACCGGCGGGCTGACGCGGGTGCCGTCCTCTTCGAGGGCACTGATCTCTGCGCGCCGCGACCCGGACGATATTCCTATTATTTAGATTGGAAAACTTGACTAGCGAACGTTTCCTTGCCATGCTCGGGACATGGCGAATTATCTCGGCACCCGGCGTCGCCACGTCGACTTCCTTAAGGTCATCAGCTCCGGCTGTCGCACGCGCTGACCGTCCTGAACGCCCGTACTCCTGCCGGGCGGCTCGCGCGCCCGGGTGCGCGCATCTCCCTCGTATCTGTCTTTAGCGGCTCTACCTGTCTCTAGCCGCTTTCCCCGAGCTGAAAGGTGTTTCGTCATGCCCGAAACTCTCGCCACGGCCACGCACGTCGACGTGACCCCGCTGGCCGGCCGCATCGGCGCCGAGATTTCCGGCGTCGATACCGGCGTGCCGCTGAGCGACGACGCGGTCGCCCGGATCCGCCGGGCGCTCCTCGATCACAAGGTGGTCTTCCTGCGCGGACAGAGCCTGAACTACCGCAGGCAGGTCGCCTTCGCCGAGCGGCTGGGGCCGCTGACCCTCGGGCACCCCACCCTGTCCTCGCCGCCCGGTCAGCCGCTGCTGGAGGAGATCGACTCGGTCAAGGGCGGGAAGGCCAACTACTGGCACACCGACGTGACGTTCGTCGACCGGCCGCCGGCCTTCACGCTGCTGCACGCCGTGGTGCTCCCGCCGCTCGGCGGCGACACGATCTGGGCCAACACGGTCTCGGCCTACCAGAGCCTGCCCGCCGAACTGCGCGAGCTGGCCGACCGGCTGCGCGTCCTACACACCAACGACTTCGACTACGCCCGGACCTTCAACCGCGGCGAGCGGATCGACCCGGCCACGGCGGCAGCCCACGCGGAGTTCGTCTCCACCGTCTACGAGACCGAGCACCCGCTGGTGCGCATGCACCCGGAGACCGGCGAACGCTCGCTCGTGCTCGGCGGCTTCGCCCGCACCGTGCTGGGGTTCACCCCGCAGGCCTCACGGGACCTGATCCGGCTGCTGCAGGAGTACATAACCCGGCCCGAGCAGACGGTCCGCTGGCGCTGGCGCGCGGGCGACCTGGCCATCTGGGATAACCGGGCCACCCAGCACTACGCGATCGCCGATTACGGCACCGCGCACCGCCGGGGCGAGCGCGTCACCGTGGCTGGCCCGGTGCCCGTCGGGGTGGACGGCCGGCCGAGCGTCGCGATCAAGGGCGATGCCTCCGCCTACTACGCCGGGGGTGCAGATCATTAGCCCGCAACTTGCCAGCCAGCCAGATACCGGTCAAAGGCGGAACACGTGAGCAACTCAGCCGAGATCACTACTCCCACCGGGCGGACCAGGAGGTCAGCGCCCGTCTATAAACGCAGACGGCGGCGGATCTACGCAATCAGCGGCGTCGTCCTCGTCGTGGCGGTTGCGGCGGTGGTCTGGACCGTCACCCGCAGCTCCAGCCCGGCGGCGCTCCCGGGTTTCACCATCTCGGTCAGCCAGGGCTCGGTGGCGAGCCCGGACAGCATCATCGAGAGCGAGCCCTCACTAGCCAAGCTCATTCCCGCACGGCTGCATTACGTGCCATTCGAGGCCGGCGTGACCGCGATTGCCGAGATGAAGAGCGGTTCGGTGCAGGCCATCAGCGGGGTCGGCAACCCGCCGACCACCGCGGCCATCGGCACCGGCATCGGCGTGACCGTCGTCATGGGCTGGGGCTTCGATGACGACCAGCTGCTAGTGCCCGCCTCGGTCACTTCGCCGGCCCAGCTGGCTGGCAAGTCGGTCGGCGTGCTCGTCGGCTCCTCCGAGGACTACGAACTGCTCGGGTACCTCAAACTGGAGCACCTGACCGGCAAGGTCAAGGTGGTCCCGTTCGCCAACGAGAACGCCGCGGGGGCGGCCGCCCTGTCCGGCGCGATCGACTCGGCCTACGTCTACGGCGTCCCGGCCGCCGAGCTCATCGGCAAGGGCTATCACCCGCTGGTCAACGCGGAGCAGATCGCCAAGATGGGCATCCCCGGCTTGGACGTGATCGCGGTCGCGACCAGCGTGGTCACCAGCGACCCGACGCTGGTACAGGACTACGTGTGCGCCGAACTCCA
>JASIGD010000517.1 GCA_030045295.1 Streptosporangiaceae bacterium | reverse complement strand
GTCAACTCTAGCCTCGGGCGGCCGGCCATCCGCGGCCAGGACCCACGCGGGCGGCAGCGTAGGCTTGGGAGCCGTGCGCACGTCGGTTGCGGGGGTGCTGCTCGCCGCGGGGGAAGGATCCAGGTTCGGTCGGCCCAAGGCGCTCGTCGAGGTAGACGGGCAGACCCTGGCCGAACGCGGCGTCGCCCTGCTCCGGGCGGGCGGCGCGGACCCGATCGTAGTCGTCACCGGCGCCGCCCGGATCCAGCTGAGCGGGATACACGCCGTGCACAACGAGGAATGGCGGACCGGCATGGGCTCCTCGCTCCGCGCCGCCCTGCGTGCCCTGGACGCCGCGCGGGCGGGGAACTCCGACCAGGCGTCGGAGGCGCTTCCCGCCGACGTGGGCGCGGTGGTGGTGGCTCTCGCGGATCAGCCGCTGGTCGGGCCGGAGGCGGTAGCGCGGCTGATCGCCGCGTACCGCGGCGGCGCGAGCGTGGCGGTGGCCGCCTACGACGGGAAACCGCGCAACCCCGTGCTCGTCGCCCGCGAGCACTGGCCCGAGGTGATCGCCCTGGCCGCCGGTGACACCGGAGCCAGGGCGTTCCTGCGCGCCCGGCCCGACCTTGTCACGCTCGTGGAGTGCGGCGATACCGGCAGCCCTGACGACATCGACACCCCGGCGGACCTGGCCCGCATCGCCGGCACGCTCGCCGACCCACAGCGTGGACAGTTACCTCCGGAAATAGCGGGGTAACTGTCCACGCTGACGAGACCCCGAGGAAACAGCGCCGCTAGCCGTCGAACGCCTCGATGCCCCAGCTGTGCGTGACTGACTCGCCGGGCTCGAGAACCAGCAGGTCCTCGGCGGTCACGAAGGCGTTCGGCGGGCAGGTCATGGGCTCGATAGCCACCGCCTTGCGGCGGCGTTCCGGCGGGAGGGGATCGCCGGTGAAGACCTGCAGCCACCGGTATCCCTCGCCGGCCCATAGGCCGACCCGGGTTCCCGCGCCGCCGCCTGCCGCCAGCTGCGCCCAGGCGCGGCCGTCCCCGCCCCGGTCCAGCCCGGTCAGCGCGTGATCAAGCTGGGTGGCGCCGATCGTTCGCGGCTTGCGGAAGTCATACGGCGTGCCGTCGACCGCGGCGGCGGGTCCGGACGGGATGCCGCGATCGTCGGTCGGCAGCCAGAACCCCGCGGGGACGGTCAGTTCGCACCCGTCGACCGAGGCGGTCCCGACGGTCAGGTACGGGTGTGAGCCGGTGCCGTAGGGAGCCGCGTGGCTGCCCTGGTTGCGCGCGGTGATGGCCACGTGCAGGCCGGTGTCTTCCTCCAGCCGGTACTCGGCGTCGATTTCCAGGCAGAACGGATACCCCTGGTAGCCATGCGGGGTGCTGCGCAGCCGCACCCCGTTTTGGTCGTGCCTGATCAGCGTCCATGCCGTCCAGCGGGTCAGGCCGTGGATCGCGTTGCCGTGAGCGGGCTCGGTGAGCGCCAGCTGCAGCTGGCCGCCGCCGAAGGTGTACCGCCCGCCGTCGATCCGGTTCGGCCAGGGCGCGAGCAGCTGGCCCGCGGCGGCCGGCGGCAGCTCGTCGGGTCCGTAGCTGGTGACCACGGGCTGGTCACCGAACGTCAGCTCGCGCAGCCCGGCGCCGAGTTCGGTCACCGTGGCCCGGTAGCGGCCCGCGCCGATCTGGTACTGCTGTCCGGTCAGCGGAACGGTCATGGCGATCAGGATACGGAAAGCAGCAGCGCCGCCCGGCAGCCGGCCACCAGGCCGCACGCCAGATCGGCCCCCTGCACCGCCGTGAGCAGCTTGGCGGCCGCGGGCTCGAGCGGCTCCTGGCCCGCCATCCCGAGCAGGACGGCGGAGACCTCGGCCGCCGCTTGGCCGTTGGCGGCGCAGTGCAGCAGCGAGGCCGCCAGCGTCGTCGTCCGCTGCGCCGCGTAGCAGGTGGCAGAGGCGCTGAGCCAGTTCGCCAGCCATACCGCCCGCGTCCCCCCGGAGATCGCGCCGCCCAGCAGCCTGAGCGCGAGCAGGACACCGCTGATGACGCTGTCGCCGCTGGGAACCAGGCCGGGGCCCAGGCCCACCAGCTGATCAACCGCCTCGACCGCGCCCGCCAGGTCACCGCTCGCGCAGCAGGCCGCCAGCCGGACCGGCCCGTCGTGGCCGGCCAGTCCCGGAGCGCGGTCGGCCGCCGCGCAAAGCCTGGCCAGGACGCTGCAGCCGTGATCGAGCCGGATCCTGGACAGCGGCCCGAACACCGGCGATGGATCCCACCACCGGGTGATCCGGATGTCCAGCCCGCAGGCCATGACGCGGTCGCCGCCTGCCCAGCATTCCGCGGACGAGCGTGCCTCCCAGGGGCCGGTGATGATCGCGTTCGGCAGCCTGATAGCGTCCGGCGGCGCGACGGCGATGACGCGCGGCTCGGGAACCGGATCGGCGAATTCAAGGTAGATCGCGTCCGGCAAGGCCGCCAGGACCTTGCCGTGACGGCGCGCGCCGCGCAACAGTTCGCGAACCGCCAGGCTGGCTACGCCGGGAGTCACCAGCGGGGGATCGGACGGCTTCGGGCCGCTAGGGCCTCGGCTGTTCCCAGCGGGCGGGCCGGGTGCACCAGTCACGGACGCCACAGTACCGGGCGCCGAACTCTGGTATCTCGCGCTGACGTGCCGTTATCAGAAGCCCGCGAAGCAGTAACAGAACCTGCGGTGAAATTACATCACGGCTGGTCGGCAATGACAAAATAACCGTTTTGTGATACGCGCGATGCTTTTGCGAACTTGAGCTTCGGGGGGCCGACGGGGCTGCTTGGGGAGCGGGGGACCGTCAGCCCCGCCGGCTAAACAAACCCTAGCTGGACGAGATGGCGATTTGGGTAAATTTCTGGCCCGTAAGTACTTCGAAACGTTCTCTGAGGCTGCTGATGATGTTCGCAGCGCGCCAGAAGAGTTGTTGTGTCCATTGGCTTCGCCGGGCCAGGTGGGCCTGAGCCGTCCACTGCGGACCGCTTCGGACGCCAGGACGCCGAACAGGTAGAAGTACGCCGCCTCTTCGTCCTCGAAGAAGCGCACCTCGAGCCGCGCGTTCTCGGTCCGGTTGAACACCTCGAAGCCTCCGTCGGCCTTCACCAGGCACATCGCACCTGGCACCTCGTCGTCCACGGCGTAAGAGGCCTGGGAGATGCCGGACAGGGTGAGGAGCTCGGCGAAGACCGACCCAGGCGATATCCGGTCCTTGTGACCGGCGCGCCGGCCTGCCGGCGCTGGTGTCGCGGATCCCGGACCAGGATCGGGCCGCGCGTCGGCCGCAGCCTGAGCCTCCGGCCAGGGTTCGGGCGCCGGTGACCCGTGCCAGGCGGTCACCAGGTCCGGCAGGCGCGCCGCGAGCACGGGCGCGCTCGCCTGGACCGCGTGCTTAGCGCTGGAGGACGGGACCGCGTGCTTAGCGCTGGAGGCCGGGACCGCGTGCTTGGCGCTGGAGGCCGGAAACGTGGCCGCGGTCAGCGGGACGTCCACCCGTTCCTCGGTGAGGTTAGCCACGTCGTGCCGCGCGACCACGACCTCGAAGACCGCCCTGTCGATCTCCCAGTAACCGAGCTGCGCGGCCCGCGCGGCGTCCCGGCCCAGGTAGGCGATGTGCAGCCGGTCGCCGAGGTCGTCCAGGACGAGGCAGGGCTCCCCTCGGTAGTCGCCAACCGGCCGCGACTGCCAGAGGGCGTCCAGGTCGCCGATGTTGACCTGCATGCGCCAGTGGCCGCCCGCGGCTGCGGACCCCGGTTCGGTCGGTGGCGGCCCGGCGCAGAAGAGCGTCGCCTCGGTGCCGTCCGGACCGAGCGCCGCCTGGTAAGGGACACCGCGATAGCTCGCCATCAGCCGGTACCGCATGGCTCACCACTCCGTCTGCTGCCAGCCGAGGCCGTCGTAACGGGCCACAAGCTCGTCCCCGTCCGCGCCCAGCCTGCACATGGCGGCCCCGACCGGTATCGGGATGGGCTCGATGAAGAACTCCGGGGTCCCGGGGTCCGGGGTTTGCTGATACCCGTCAACGGCCCGGGCCAACCAGCAGATGAGGTAAAGCTCGCTCATGTCCGGCGTGAATTCAGAATCTTCCCAGCCAAGGCTCAGGGCCAGGTACGCCTCGGCGGGATTGCGGAATCGGACATCGGCAGCGCGGTAGACGTAGCCGGCCAGCACGGACCGCTGGCCGTTCAGATAAGGACCGACCAGGCGCGGCGGGACGGCCTTCCACATCGCCGTGCCGGGCGCAATCGCGGGCGGTCGCTCGGCCCGGGTCACCACGCTCCCTCCGCTCGGACCCCATTCCCCCGTCCAACCGATTGTGCCGAGTCAATGACAGTAATGAGCCGTAAAGCGGCTCATTCAGAGAATCCACTACTTCAAGTAACCACAACCTGACGTCCAGTCACCAGATCGCGCCAACAACGCGGTGGATCCGGCTTACGCGGTGGATCTGGTACACCCCAGGACCCCAGATCAACCCAAGAGACCGGATCCACCACGTTGATGCGGGCTGGCGCGAGCGATGAGGCTCATGTGGCGGCAGCGCAGCCGGGCGCGGGCGACCGCGGCAGCGCGTGACGTAGGGTTTTGGCGTGCCCGGGCACCTCGATCCTGGCGGGCAGCAGTTCCGCGGCGACCACGGCGCAGCCGATGCGCAGGTAGCGGCCGCGCTCGCCGCGTACCTAGCCGGCCGGGGCAGTGAGCAGGCCGCGCTCGGCGCGCTGGCCAGCGCACGGCTGCTCGTCCCGGTGGTCGCGGTCCTCGCCGACTCACCCGACCAAGCGTCCTCGCGCGGGGACAAGAACAGCGAGATGATGCTGCCCAAGCTCGTCGGCCGGGACGGGAGGCCCGCGCTGCCGGCCTTCACCTGCACCGGCGCGCTGACCCGGTGGCGCCCGAACGCGCGCCCGGTGCCGGCCGCGGCAGACCGCGTATGGCGCGCCGCCGTCGCCGACGGCTGCGCGGTCGTCATCGACGT
>JASIGD010000516.1 GCA_030045295.1 Streptosporangiaceae bacterium | reverse complement strand
TAGCCATCACGAAATACACGGGTAACTGTCCCTCGAGGATGAGGTAGCGGCAACGCTATGGCCGTTCGGCTGCGGAGGGGCGCAGCTCGCGCGGCAGGGCGAACGTCATGTCCTCCGCCACCGCCTCAACCTCCTCCACGGTGTCGAACCCGTAGCTGGCGAGCTTGCCGAGCACGGACGTGACCAGTTCCTCCGGTACCGACGCCCCGCTGGTCACGCCGACCGTCGTGACCCCGTCCAGCCAGCGCTCGTCGACTTCGCCGGCGTCGTCGACCAGGTGGGCCGCGGCGGCACCGTGATCCCTGGCCACCTCGACCAGGCGTACCGAGTTCGAGGAGTTCTGCGAGCCGACCACGATGACCAGGTCCGACCGGGCGGCGATGACCTTCACCGCGGCCTGCCGGTTCTGGGTCGCGTAACAGATGTCATCGCTCGGCGGATCGAGCAGGGCCGGGAAGCGCTCGCGCAGCGCGCTGACCGTCTCGGCGGTCTCGTCGACCGACAGGGTCGTCTGCGAGAGCCAGACCACCCTGGCCGGGTCCCTGACCTCGACGCTGGCTACCCCGTGGGCGCCGTCGACCAGGCGCACCCTGGCGGGCGCCTCGCCCGCCGTGCCGACGACCTCTTCGTGCCCGGCGTGGCCGACCAGCAAGATGTCATAGTCCCTGGACGCGAACCGCCGGGCCTCGTTGTGCACCTTCGTCACGAGCGGGCAGGTGGCGTCGATCGCGTGCAGTCCCCGGCGCTCCGCGTCGGCGCGGACCTCGGGCGCGATGCCGTGCGCGGAGAACACCACGACCGCCCCGCGCGGCACCTCGTCGACCTCCGTGACGAAGATCGCCCCGCGCTTCTCGAGCGAACTGACGACGTGCGTATTGTGCACGATCTGCCTGCGCACGTAGACGGGCGGCCCGAACTTGTCCAGCGCCATCTCGACTGCCTGCACGGCCCGGTCAACACCGGCACAGTAGCCGCGCGGTTTGGCGAGCAGGACCCGTCGCAGACTTGAAGGCATAGCCCCATGGTAGGCGAGCATGTCCCGGAGCAGGCCGCTGCCCTTCGGCGGCACTGGTGTTGCGGCGCGGCAGCAGAAGGGCAAGGATTACGCGGCAGGGAACACGCGCTGAACTAACAGCGACCCGCGTCCGGGATGCGCCAAGCCTTCCCGGGTGCTGAGAGTACCCGTCCCTTAGGGAGAGCGACTATGCGCGTGCCGCAGGTCAGTGAGCGGATAAAGGAGGCTCCCGCGCAGGCGCTGCGCGGGGTTTTCGCCGGAATCGGCCAGCTGCTGCTCATCACGGACAAGCTCAGGAACAAGACGCCCGGCAGCCAGCCGGTCCCGCAGGCCCGAACGCCCGAGCCGCCGGCAGCGGCAGCGGGCGCTAGCCGGGATGAGGCGTCGGCGCAGGCTAAGGCCGAGCCGGTTTCGGATGTCAAGCTGATCCCGGATATTCAGCAGGTCCCGGAGGCCGCTAAGAGCCCGCGGGCGCCGCGGGCCGCGAAGGCCGCTGCGGTCAGGGACCTCGACAAGAGCGGTAACGTTCGGCTGCTGGGTAGCGCGGAGGGCGCGGCAGCCAAGGCTGCCAGCGGGAAGAACGCCGGGAGCACCGGCCAGCGCGGCCGGTCTGCCCGGATCGCCGGCGCCGGGAAGCCCGAAGCCCGGAAGGCCCCGGAAGCAGGTGAGGTCCCGGTGGCCCCGGAAGCAGATGGGGTCCCGGAGACTGAGAAGGTCGCCCAGGCTGGAGTGGTCCCCGAGACTGGGAAGGTCCCCGAGGCTGAGGCGGCGGCGCTGCTGCCGAACTACGACGAGCTGTCCGTCGCGTCGTTGCGTGCGCGGCTCCGGTACCTGGACGTCGGCCAGCTCAGGCAGCTGGCTGACTACGAGAAGGCGCACGCCGACCGCGCCGAGGTCATCACCATGTTCGAGCGCCGCATCGGCAAGCTCGAGTCGCAAACCGACGCACGCGGGGAAGCAGAGGCGGAAGCAGAGGTTGAGGCGCAAGAAGAAGTCGAGGCGGAGGTCCGGGCCGACGTAGCCGCGGAGGCGGAGGCGGAGACTTAGTGGCCCTGGACACATCGGCCGAATCGCCGGTTCCTGTCCGGACCGTACTCCAGCTGGTCGGGGGGTGGATCGGCCGCCTGGGCCGGGTCTGGGTGGAAGGGCAGATCGCCGAGTGCGCCATCCGCGGCGGCGCGGTGTTCATGACGCTGCGCGACCCGGTCGCGGCCGTGTCCGTGCGGGTCATCTGCCCCAGGCAGGTGTTCGACGCTGCCGAGCCGCCGCCGGCCGACGGGGCGAGGGTAGTGATCTGGGCGCGGCCGGATTTCAACGCCAACCGGGGCTCGTTCGCGCTGAACGCGCTCGAGATCCGCGCGGTAGGCGTGGGCGAGCTGCTGGCCCGGCTGGAAAGGCTGCGCCGCGAGCTCGCCTCGGAAGGTCTTTTTTCTTCCGAACGAAAACGGATGCTTCCGTTCCTGCCCCGGGTCATCGGGCTCATCTGTGGACGCGACTCGGCGGCCGAGCGCGACGTGCTGCAGAATGCCGCCCAGCGCTGGCCCGCGGTCCGGTTCCGGGTGGAGGAAACGGCCGTGCAGGGACCGTACGCGGCCGAGGAGGTGATCGACGCGCTGCGACGCCTGGACGAGGACGCCGACGTGGACGTGATCGTGATCGCCCGCGGCGGCGGCTCGCTCGAGGACCTGCTCGCGTTCTCCGACGAGGCGCTGGTCAGGGCCGTCGCGGCCTGCCGCACTCCGGTGGTGAGCGCGATCGGGCACGAACAGGACGCCCCGCTGCTCGACTACGTGGCCGATCTTCGCGCGTCCACGCCGACCGACGCGGCCAAGCGGGTGGTACCCGACGTCGGTGAGCAGCTCGCGCTGGTCGCCCAGCTGCGCGACCGTGCGCGTAGGCACCTGTCCGGCTGGCTTGATCGGGAAACAGCCTGGCTGCAGGCGATCACGTCCAGGCCGGTGCTGGCCGATCCGGTGCGCGAGGTCGAGCGCCAGGCCGAACGGGTGGACGCGCTGCTGCAGCGGACCAGGATGTCACTGGACGCAAGCCTGACCCGGGCCAGCGACGACATCGCGCACACCCGCGCCCGCCTGCTCGCCTTGTCGCCCGCATCGACGCTGCGCCGCGGGTACGCGATCGTGCAGCACACGGGCGACGGCGTGGTCCGCGGCGCGGCCGAAGTCGCGCCCGGCGAGACGCTGACCGTCCGGTTCGCGGCCGATCAGCTCACCGTGCGCGCGTGCGAGGACACAGGTGGCGGATAGGGTTGATGGCGTGACAGACGGCGGTGCCGGCGCGGCAGCCCAGGAGGCGCTGTCCTACGAGCAGGCCAGGGACAAGCTGGCCGCGGTGGTCAAGCGCCTCGAGGCGGGCGGCCTGACCCTAGAGCAGTCGCTTGAGCTGTGGGAACGCGGCGAGCGGCTGGCGGCGGTATGCGGCGAGTGGCTCGACGGCGCCCGCGCCAGGCTCGCCGCCGCGATGGCCAAGCGCGACGAGGACGAGCAGGCTCCGGCCGAGGACGACGCGCCCTTCTGATCTGCTTCGCCCGTGCCGACGGCCGTTTGCCGGTCCTTTCGCTGGGCAGGCCCAGCAGCGAGGTGGGCGCGATGAATCCAGCCGAGAAGGCCATCAGGGCGGTAGATGGCACGCAGCGGCGCTTTACCCTCACGGCGTTCATCTTCGGGGTGGTCAAGAAATTCGGTGACGACAACGGCGGCGTGCTGGTCGCCAACCTCGCGTATTCCGCTTTCATCGCGCTGTTCCCGCTGCTGCTGGTGCTGGTGACGATCCTCGGCCTTGTCGCCTCGGTCGACCCCACGTTCAAGGCCGATGTCCTCAAGGCGGTGGCAGGTCAGGTACCGGTGATCGGCAACGACCTGATCGAGATGCACCAGCTCCAGCGCGCGAGCATGATCGGGCTGATCGTCGGGCTGCTCGTCCTGGTCTGGGGCGCGACCGGCTTGGCGCAGGCCGGCCTGTTCACCATGGCGCAGGTGTGGAACCTGCCGGGGCCGGCCCGGCCGGGCTACGTGCAGCGGCTGGGACGCGCGGTGCTCTTCCTGGCCCTGCTCGGCGGCGGCGTGATCGTCACCACGGGGCTGGCCAGCCTCACCACCTACCTGCCCGACGGGCTTCCGTTCAAGATCCTGATCGAGGTGGTGACCGCGGCGTTCAGCTTCGGCATGTACCTCGGCTCCTTCCGCGCGCTGACCCCGAAGGGAGTGCCGACCGGCAAGCTGATCCCCGGCGCGATAACCGGCGGCATCCTGTACACGGTGCTGCAGGTCCTCGGGGCCTGGGTGGTGCACCATTACCTGCACAGCGACTCGGTCTACGGCTACTTCGCGACGGTGCTCGGCCTGATCGCCTGGATCTACCTGGCGGTGGAGATCACCGTGTACAGCGCGGAGATCAACGTGGTGCTGGCGCGGCGGCTGTGGCCGCGGGCCATCGTCCAGCC
>JASIGD010000515.1 GCA_030045295.1 Streptosporangiaceae bacterium | reverse complement strand
GTAGGTTGACCGGCACTTTTTCGTCTGTGCTGGTTGCCCTGTGGTCACAGTCGCGCTTGATGCTGGAGGGGCGGACACGTATGCTCAGCGGGCCATCCCCGGACCTGCGACCAGCCAAGACTTTGCGCCCTGTCATTGATCTGCGACAAGAGCACAAGTGTCTCAGGCCAGCCGCGTCGTCCTCTGGAGCGTGAACTACAGGTGCCCTGATGCCTCCTCAAGGAACACCATCGTGTCGGGCCGGACCCCATCGAATCGCATGGCCTCGGCCGCCTCGTCAGACTGCATGACCTGCTGGAAGGCCTTCATGTCCGGGACTTCCACGACCAGGCCCACCCGGTTGGTCTTTTCAGGGTCGGTGAAAAGCCGGCCCGTGATGCCCATAGGGCCAAAGATCTCTTCCCGCTTTGGTGAGCGAAGCCAGTGCTCCACGTCATCGACCTCGTGGAAGACAAAAAGCGTTGCCACTATCCCTCCCCATTCGTCTGGTCGCGCCTAACTGCGGGTGCGACGACTTGACCAGGAAGTTACCGGGCTGGCGCCGACCACCGCAAGAGGCTGCCTGGTCGATGGCTGTGGCCCGTGCGGCGGGCCGGAGATGCAGGAAGGACTCTCGTCCTGACGGCACCCTGGAGCGTGACCATAGCGACGTGCCCAGGCATGACACCGACACGGCGGGTGACCGCGACGAGCGTAGGAAGGCACCCGAGCGCTACCCAGTCTGTGTGACGAATGAGCTGTGCTGATCTGGCGCGTCTCGCGGCTGCGGCCCGGCGTGCGCAGCGCGGGCCCAAGGCCCTAGCCCGCGCGCTGACGCCGGCCAGCGGCGCCGCGTCGCGGGACCGTCTTGATCCGAGGGAAGCCAGGGCGACGATGACAGCGCCGCGCCCGGGCGCTGCAACCCGCCGGTCACAGGCCCGCTAATGGCACGAAAGACCGACTACGGCTCCCGGCAGTCAGAGTCCCGGCCCACATCGCCTGCGGGAAAGATAAAGGGGGCGCGACATCCTGCGGCTGCATCGCAGTCGCAGGATGTCGCGCCTCGGTGAGTTCGAGGAACGGGGATGACCCAGCCCTCAACACTCTCGCGTGGTCGGCGCGGCCGACTCAGCTTACGTAACCGGCCATCCCGCCGACGTACCTGCTCGTCGGCGTGACGGTGGCCGAGATAAAGCCGACCAGTCCCCCGACGAAACGGGAATGCACCGGAGCGGCCCAGCCGACCTGGCCGCCGACGAACCGGCTGCCAGGATCGCGAGGCGCGATCCAACCGAGGCATCCTCCAACATAGCGATCCATCTGCATGTCTCCTTTGGGATCGATCAACTGGTTGCTGACCGGAAAAGCCGGCAACCACCGGAAAACCCCAAATGCCGAGACCCCGCGGACTGCACGAAGAAACCGCGGTTCGTCACATGCTGTGCCGCCAGGCAGGGACCGCGACGGCCGATTTCGGCGGCAGCATAGGCTCCGCCTAATTCGCGATGCGCGCGGGAATGACCGGCGGCGTGAATAATCAGCACGCCAGACACCTGAACCGGCAGGCAACACCTACACACGGACCTCTCATCTCGACATCTGAGACAGAGGCCATCATCCGCGCCCACCGTGTCGGACTGGAATAACGCGAGCCTCATCGCGTAGCACAAAGGATATCAGGCTTTGCAGGCGGGCCTGACCAAGCGGGTCGGCGTGCCGCACCGCTGAGGCCGCTGGCGTATGATCCCCAATGGTCGGCGTCCTTTCTCAGCTGCGTCAGCGCTATGGCTGAAGACTGGATTTCTACCTCAACAGGAGGCTGCCGTGACCACGAGCAACATGGCGATCATGCTCGGCGCGCTGGCTGACGTCGTGCGCAACCAAGATAGCGAGCCCTTGGCGAGGTTGCTCGATCAGAACGTTGTGTGGGAAGGCGTCCGCCCGGACCAGCGCTGCGATGGGCGTGACGAGGCGATGGGTGTGATCGGCGGCTTCTTCACCCATCGCCGCCTGGCGTTCGACGCCGTGGAACTGCAAGCGCGCGGTGATGCTGTTGTCGTCGGGATGCACGGGCCTGGGCTCAACGGGACGCCGGGAGACTTCGAGACTGTCGGCCAGGTATTCCATGTCTTCACCCTGCGAGACGGTACCGTCATCCACTGGAAGGCCTACCTCGACCGCAGCGAGGCACTTGCGGCGGCTCAATTTTGACGGTCCTGTACCGGCACCGACTAATCGTCGGTCCGGGTCGTGACCTGCCGTCGCTGGATTATGAGCGCCACGACGTACGTCTCCCCCGTCTCGGCATGTCCCGCAGCGTCGGTGTTCGAGCGGAAGCCGCTGACTGACCTGTGCCAGAGCCCGAAAGCCGGGCCGATCGAGTACCGCACGGTGCAGCTACTGAAGCGGAGGGCATCGCCCCGGCCATCCTTGACTTCTCCGTGAAGAATCACCGCTGTGGTGCTGACAGTGGACGGGCCCGACGGCGGCCGGTCGGAGATCGGCGGCGCAGGGCGGTCGGCCGCTGTCGCAGCTCACGGAGATCCGGCTGGCGATTTACCCGTCCAGGAGTGCCAGCTCCCGGGACCGGGCGACCGCCTGGCTGCGCGAGTTGGCCCCCAGCTTCCGGTACAGCGACTTGGCCTGCGACTTGACCGTGTGCGTCGACAAGAACAACCCGGCGGCGATCTCGTGGAACGTCAGGTGGGTGGCGAGCAGAGGCAGCATGCGCAGCTCGGCGGCGGTCAGTGATGAGGCTCCGGGAGCGCCCGGGCCGCGGATGGCGGACAGCTGGGCTCGAAGCGCCTGCGCCTCGCCGGTCAAGGTGCCCAGGTCGGGCCGGCGGTCGAGCATCTCATCGACCTCCCGTATCAGCGTCCTGGCCCCCGCCATGTCGGCCAGCGCGAGGTGGACGCGGGCGAGCTCGATCCGGGCCTGGACGGCCAGGTGCGGGATCGCGTAGGTCAGCACGGGCCGCAGCCGCTGCGCGCCGGCTAGCTGCTGCCGGGCCGCCGCGCTGTCTCCACGGTGCCAGGCGACGCGGGCTTGCGCGGCGCAGACCAGCGGCGTGATGTAGCTGTCCTCGATCCGGGCCTCGCGCAGCACGGCGCGTGCCTGCCCGGCCAGGTCCTCGGCCCGGCCCCAGTCGTCGCGGGCCATCGCCAGCAGCGACCGTTCGCACAGCGCCGCCGCGAGGACGTCGGGTGCGCCGCGGTCCCCGGTGCCGATGGCTTCGCAGAAGCAGGCGTCGCCGCCGTCACGGTCACCGGAAAGGACCTGCGCGATCCCCTGAAAGAGCGGGACCGCCGGTGCCACGGTGCCCGCGATGGCGAACAGGCGCGCTGCCTCGTCGGCGTCGGCGCGCATCTGCTGGACCCCCTGGCGGCACAGCAGGGCACGAAGCACGGCGGCCCACGCCGCGGCGGCCGGGTCACCGGGCCGGGCCGCGTTCTCGTACTGCCAGCGATCGACCGCATCGGCCCACCGCTCGGCCTCGGCCGGCCGTCCTGTCCGCGCGGCGAGGACGGAGGCCCACGCCGCGGCCATCGGGCGTCCCGCGATCCCGCCCCGTTCCTCGAGCCAGCCGAACCACCGCTGAAGCGTGCTCACCCGGCCCTGACGGTAGGCGGGCACCATGAGCTCTTCCACCAGGCGGGCGGCCATCTCCACGTCCCCGGCCGCGATGGAGTACTCCAGCGCCTCCTGCGGCACGCCGTTCCGCAGGTACCAGCCGGCCGCGCGGCGCCGCAGCACCGGGATCAGATCGGGCTCCCGGCGCTCCAGCTCGGCCAGCAGCATGTCCCGGAACAGGTGGTGGTAGCGGTACCACTGCCCCCGGCGGTCCAGCGGCACCAGCAGCAGGTTCGACCGGGCCAGCCCGGCCAGGACCGCGCCGGAGCCGGGTCGCTCCAGCACTGCCTCGCACAGCGGCCCGGACATCCGCTCCAGCACCGCGGTCCGGGTCAGGAACCTGCGCTGCGCCCGCGAGATCCGGGCCAGGAACTCCGACTCGACGTACTCGCTCACGAACACGTCGCCGCCTTCGAAGGACGCCGTGCTGCCGAACGAGCCGCCTGCCCTGATGGCCAGCGCCGCCAGGTACAGCCCGGCCGGCCACCCCTCGGTCCGGCTGTGCAGCTCGGCCAGGTCCTCCTCGCCCAGCGTCACCTCAGCCGCGCGCAGCAGCCAGGCCGCTTCCCCCCGCGTAAACGACAGGTCAGCCGGTCCGATCTCCAAGATCTTGCCCTCGGCGCGCAGCCGCGCGACCCGCACAGGCGGCTGATCCCGCCCGGCCAGCACCAGCCGGGAACGGTCCGGCACGTGCTCGGCCAGCACCGACAGCGCGGCCCGGCACTCGGAATTGCGCAGGACGTGCACGTCATCCAGGATCAGGGCAACCGGCGCGGTCATCGAGGAGAAGGCGGCGCCCAGCCGCGGCACGACCGAGCCAGGTACCGAGCTGACCGGGGAGGCCAGCGCGTCGAAGACCCGCCCGCCCACCGGCTCGACGGCATCGAGCGCCGCGGTGATGTAGGTGAGCAGGACCTTCGGGTCGTTGTCCTTGTCGTCGACCGACACCCAGGCGAAGGCCTCGCCGTTGCGCTCGGCCCACTGCGACAGCAGGGTCGTCTTCCCGTAACCAGCCGGCGCGGCCACCGAAACGATCGGACGGGAGCTGTCCCGGGCCAGCCTTTCGATCAGCGGCGACCTGCGCAGGGTCCCGGGCCGTATCACGGGACGGCGCAGCTTCGACTGGACAAGGTCGGGCGCCAGACCGCTGCCACGGTATACCTGCCCCGCCCGCTGGCCTACGTCAACGTCCACCACGGCCCCGTCAGCCTCTGTCCTCTCCCGTAAAGTCTACTGTCACATGCTGATACCGTGCCTTGATTCAGGTCAAGCGCGGCACGAACCGCCCGCGATGGCAGCGCCCGTCCGACAGGCCCACTCGCGGCGGCTAGCGCCACCCGCCGGCGCGGCAACTCAGCAGGCAAAGGCCCGGCGGTGACGGGGCGACAACGTTGTTCTCGCACGTGAGCCTGTCACGGATCGCGCGCGAGGCGGGCCGCGCGGCGGCTGGAAGGGTGAACAGTCCAGCTCGCCCACCGCTTCTGTTCTCGACCGGCGCCGCGG
>JASIGD010000514.1 GCA_030045295.1 Streptosporangiaceae bacterium | reverse complement strand
CCCGGTCCGTTCGGCATAAAAACCAGATCAGCCGGGGCGGTCCGGCCGGGTCCGTGCGGCCCAGGCGGCGCGCGCGGTGGCGCGCTCAGCCTGGGCGCGGAGGGCCTGCACGACGTCGGCGGGGTCGTCGGAGTCGTAGACGGCAGAACCGGCCACGAACACGTCCGCGCCCGCGTCCGCGCAGCGCTCGATGGTCTCGTGGCTGACCCCGCCGTCGACCTGGAGCCACACGGCGGCGCCGGGCCGGCCGATGAGCTCGCGGGCGCGGCGCACCTTGGGCAGCACCAGGTCGAGGAAATGCTGCCCGCCGAAGCCGGGCTCCACGGTCATCAGCAGGAGCATGTCGACCTCGGGCAGCAGGTCCTGGTAGGGCTCCACCGGCGTGGCGGGGTTCACGGCGAGCCCGGCGCGCGCGCCTGCGGCGCGGATGGCGCGCAGGGTCCGCACGGGGGCGCGCACCGCCTCGGCGTGGATGGTGACGTTACGCGCCCCGGCCGCGGCGTACTCCGGCGCCCACCGGTCCGGATCCTCGATCATCAGGTGACAGTCGACCGGCAGGGTGGCGTGCTTGAGCAGCGACTCGACCACGGGCAGGCCGAGCGTGAGGTTGGGCACGAAGTGGTTGTCCATGACGTCAACGTGCAGCCAGTCGGCGACTTCGGCGATCCTGGCGGCCTCCTCGGCGAGCTGGGCCAAGTCCGCGGACAAGATGCTCGGTGAGATCTGAACGGCCATAGCTGCAGAGTCTAGAGATCGTGGGTGCAGTAAGGTCGGCGAGGACCCTCATCGGCGATGTGGAGAGCGCGAACTTTGGATGAAGCACGGAAGGCCGGCAGGAATGTCATACCTCGCGGGTACGGTTCGATACTGAGTTCGATCAGGAACGACCTGGAGGTCATCAATGCCTTCTGAACCGCCCAGCGCGCTGCTCGACCGGGTGCGCAAGCTGCTCGCCAAGGCCGAGGCCGAGGGGGTCACGCCGCCGGAAGCCGAGGCGCTCACCGCGAAGGCCGCCGAGCTGATGGCCCGCTACGGCATCGACCGGGCCCGGCTGGCCGCGTCCCGCCCGGACACTGACCGGCCGGACAGCCGCGTCATCGATATCGCCAACCCGTGGGCACAAGTCCGGGCGCACCTGCTGGCCGGGCTGGCCGGGGCCATGCGGTGCCAGTGCGTCCTGCTGCACACCGGCGGGCCTGGCGCCCGCATCCACGTGTTCGGCTATGCCTCGGACCTCGAGCGGGCCGACATCCTCTATACCTCGCTGCTGCTGCAGATGGCCCGCGGCCTGACCGCCGCCGCCGTCCCCGACGGGGTCCGCAGCCCGCGGGCCTGGCGGCGAAGCTGGCTGCTCGGCTTCGTCACCGCGGTCATCACCCGCGTCAGGTCCGCCGAGGACCGCGCCGCCGCGAGCGCCGAAGCCGAACCGCGGTCCGGGCCGAGCACGGCGCTGGTCCTGGCTGACCGGGCCGTGGTCATCCGCCGCCAGCTGGAACAGGCGTACCCGGTGACGCGGAAGAGCCGCGTCACCTATAGCGGCAGGGGCTACAGCGCCGGCTACGCCCACGGTCAGCAGGCCGACATCGGGAACCCCCGGCTGGCCAGGACCAGGGCGCTCAGTCGCGCCTGAGGAGGGCCAGGAAGATCGCGTCGGTGCCGTGCCGGTGCGGCCAGAACTGGGCAAACCGGGGATCGGAGCCGCGCAGGCCGGGGACCTCGGCGAGCACGGCGGGGGTGTCGAGAACGGCGACGTCGCCCCGGCGGTCCGCGACGGCGGTGACGACGTCCGTGGTCTCGGCGACGTGCGGAGAGCAGGTCGCGTAGGCCACGACGCCGCCCGGCCGGACCGAATCGATCGCCGCGTCCAGCAGCCCGCGCTGCAGCCCGGTGAGATCCTGCACGTCGGCCGGGGTCTTGCGCCACCGGGCTTCGGGACGCCGGCGCAACGATCCGAGGTTCGAGCAGGGCACGTCGGCCAGGACGCGATCGAACGTCCCGGGCCGCCACGGGACGCGCAGCCCGTCGGCCACGACGACGGCTCCGGTAGGGCCGGGCAGCGCGTCCCGCAGGGCGGCCTGGACCCTGCTGGCGCGGTGCGGGCGGATGTCGGAGGCGACCAGGCGGGCGCCCCTTTCGGCGGCGAGGCCGGCCAGCAGCCTGGCCTTGCCGCCAGGCCCGGCGCACAGGTCGAGCCAGAGACGGTCCTGAGCCGCAGCGTCCGGGCCGCCAGTGACGGGGACGCCAGCGACGGGGACGCCAGCGACGGGAATGAGCCCGACGCGGGCTAGCGCGAGCGCGGCGAGCTGGCTGGCCTCGTCCTGGACCGCCGCGTGCCCGCCCGCGACCAGGGGCGCGGGGTCACCGGAAGCCAGCCGCAGGCCGTACGGCGACCAGTGGGTCCGGGTCACATCCTGGGGCAAGGGCTCCGAGGCGGCTACGGGTCCGGCCCGGCCGGGCGTGACCGCGAGGACCACATCCGGCCGGACGTTGCCGGCCGCGAGAGCGTCCTCGGTCTCGGCGCTCGCGTCACCGAGCGCGTCACGGAACGCGTCAACGATCCAGCGCGGATAGCTGTGCCGGACGGCGAG
>JASIGD010000513.1 GCA_030045295.1 Streptosporangiaceae bacterium | reverse complement strand
TGGCGGGTGACCGCCGCGACGACCGCCGGGTGAGCGTGGCCGAGCGAGCTCACCGCGATCCCGGCGATCAGGTCCAGGTACTCGCGCCCGTCCGGGTCCCACACCCGGCACCCCTGGCCGCGGCTGATCGCCACGGGCGGCACGCCGTAGTTCGGCATCAGCGCCGCCGCGAACCGCTTCTGCAGTGCTTCTGTCTGGCTCACGGACGGGCTCCCTCGGGGACGACCATGGTGCCGATGCCGGCATCGGTGAAGATCTCGAGCAGAACGGCGTGGCTGAGGCGGCCATCCAGGACGTGGGCTTGCGGGACACCGCCGCGCACGGCGGCCAGGCACGCTTCCATCTTGGGGATCATCCCGGCGGCGAGCCGCGGCAGTACCTGCTCCAGGTCGGAGACGGTGAGCTCGCTGATCACCTCGGTCGAAGCCGGCCAGTCCCGGTACAGGCCGGCGACGTCGGTGAGCACCACGAGCTTGGCCGCGTCAAGCGCCACGGCGAGCGCGGCCGCCGCGGTGTCCGCGTTCACGTTGTAGACCTCGCCGTCCTCGCCGCTGGCCACGCTGGAGATGACCGGAATGCGGCCGTCGGCCAGCAGCGCCCGGATCGCCCCGGCGTCGGTGGCCACGATGTCGCCGACCAGGCCGATGTCTACCGGCTCGCCGTCGACTATCGCCGTTTTGCGGATCGCGGTGAGCGTCCTCGCGTCCTGCCCGGAGATGCCCACCGCGAACGGGCCGTGCCGGTTGATCAGGCCGACGATATCCTTGTTCACCTTCCCGGACAGGACCATCCGGACGACCTCCATGGCCTCCGGCGTGGTGACCCGAAGTCCCGCGGTGAACGCGGACTCCACGCCGAGCCGGTCGAGATGCTCGGTGATCTGCGGGCCGCCGCCGTGCACGACGACCGGGCGCAGCCCCGCGTAGCGCAAGAACACCAGGTCTTGCGCGAAGGCCAGGCGCAGCGCCTCATCGGCCATCGCGTGCCCGCCGTATTTGATCACGACGGTCTGGCCGTGGAACTTGTTCAGCCAGGGCAGCGCCTCGATCAGCGTCGCCGCCTTCGCCAGCGCGTCCTCGACCCGCCCTGCCGTCACCGTCATGTGGGGTACGCCGAGTTCTCGTGGACGTAAGCGGAGGTCAGGTCGGTGGTCAGGATGACCGCGGACTGCGGGCCGGCGGACAGGTCCACGGTGATCGTCACGTCTTTCGGCGCCAGGTCGACCTTCGAGCGGTCGTCGCCCGCGGCGCCGTGGCGGCAGACCCAGACGCCGTTGATGGCGACGTTCAGCCGGTCCGGTTCGAAGACGGCGTCGGTGGTCCCCACCGCGGCCAGGACGCGGCCCCAGTTGGGATCCTCGCCGCCGATGGCGCACTTCAGCAGGTTGCTCCTGGCTACGGCGCGGCCCGCCGTGACCGCGTCGTTCTCGCTCGCGGCGCCGATGACCTCAATGGTGATCATCTTCCCCGCGCCCTCGGCGTCCCGCTGCAGCTGCCTGGCCAGATCTGCGCACACCTCGGTCAGCGCCGCCGTGAACTCGCCGAGATCGGGACGCACGCCCGCTGCGCCGCTGGCCAGCAGCAGCACGGTGTCGTTGGTGGACATGCAGCCGTCGGTGTCCAGCCGGTCGAACGTTTCGGCGGTAGCCGACCGCAGCGCGGCGTCCAGTTCGGCCGCCGGGACATCGGCGTCGGTGGTCAGCACGCACAGCATTGTCGCCAGCGCCGGAGCGAGCATGCCCGCGCCCTTGGCCATCCCGCCGACCGTCCAGGGGGCCGAGGCGGCCTGGGGGGAAGCGCTTCCCCGCAGGAGCGGGGGGGTTTTGGAGGGGGTCGTCTCCGCCGGGCCGACACGCCGGAAGGCGATCTTGACCACCGTGTCGGTGGTCCTGATCGCGTCGGCGGCAGCCAGGCCGCCCGCCCGTGACGCCTCGGCCACCGCGGCGTCGACGCCGGGCAGCAGCTTGGCCATGGGCAGCCGCTCGCCGATCAGGCCGGTCGAGCAGACGGCGATCTCGCCCGCGGAATCGCCGATCGCCCCGGCGAGACGCTCGGCGGTCGCGTGCGTGTCCTGGAAGCCGGGTGCGCCGGTGCAGGCGTTGGCACCGCCCGAGTTGAGCACCGCGGCCCGCACCCGCCCGCCGGTTACCACCTGGCGGGTCCACAGCACCGGCGCGGCCTGCACCCGGTTGGCGGTGAACACGCCGGCGGCGGCCCGGGACGGCCCGTCGTTCAGGACCACGGCGACATCTGGCTGGCCGGATTCCTTCAGCCCGGCGGCCACTCCGGCGGCCCGGAATCCGAGCGGGGCGGTCACGCTCATGGAGACACTCCGTGTGCGGTCAGGCCGGCCGCCTCCGGCAGGCCGAGCATGAGGTTGGCGATCTGGACGGCCTGGCCGGCCGCGCCCTTGCCGAGGTTGTCGAGGGCGGAGATGACGATGGCCCGGCCGGCGTGGGTGTCGGCCGCGACCTGCAGGTGGGCCGCGTTGGAACCGAGGGTCGCGCCCGTGCCGGGCCAGCGTCCGTCGGCTAGCACGTGCACGAAGGGCTCGCCCGCGTAGGCGGCGGTGAGCGCGTCCCGCAGCTGTGCCGCTTTATCCGGGGCTGGATCATCAGCCGAGGCCAGCCGGGCGGTGCAGGTAGCCAGGATGCCGCGAGCCATGGGGGCGAGGGTCGGGGTAAAGGAGAGGGTCCGGGAGCCGGACGGTGAAACCACGGCCCGTTCAGAAAAAAGGGTTTGTTCCATTTCGGGGATGTGCCGGTGCGTGCCTCCGACCTGGTACGCGGACACGGAGCCCATCACCTCGCTGCCGAGCAGGTCGGACCGCGGCGAGCGGCCGGCGCCCGAGGTGCCCGAGGCGGCGACGATCACGATGTCGGAGTCCTCGACGAGGCCCGCGGCCAGCAGCGGGGCCAAGGCGAGGATGCAGGCGGTGGCGTAGCAGCCGGGCGCGGCCACCCTCGTCGAGGCCCTTATCGCGTCGCGGGCGCCGGGCAGTTCGGGTAGCCCGTAGGTCCACCGGCCGGCGTGGGGCGTCGGGTAATACCGCGCCCAGGCCTGCGGATCGCCGAGCCGGAAGTCGGCGCCCAGGTCGACGATCTTGAGCTGGGCTGGGAGGGCGGCGGCGAGCTGCGCGGACTGGCCGTGCGGGAGGGCCGTGAAGAGCAGATCGGCGTCGGCGAGCAGTTCCGGGTCGGTCGGGACGAATGCGCGCCCGTCCGCGCCAGGGTGACCGGACAGCTGCGGGTGCAGCGCGGTCACGAGCTGGCCGGCGCTGGCCTGCGCGGCCACCGGGCCGATCTCGAGGTCCGGATGCCCGGCCAGCAGGCGGAGCAGCTCGCCGCCCGCGTAGCCGCTGGCTCCCGCTACCGCGACCCTCGCGCCCATCTGGCTGCTTAACCCCTTTGGTCCCTGTTGCTTCTGGAAGAGTATTCACTATACAGCATGAATATGCAATGCTGGCTGCGCGCAGGACTGG
>JASIGD010000512.1 GCA_030045295.1 Streptosporangiaceae bacterium | reverse complement strand
GGCACGGACGTCCGCGAACAGGTGATCACCTATGAGACGGGAACCAGCGACCGAGACGTCGCCGAGGGTTTCCTCCAGCGCTGTGCCTTCGACGACACTGTGAGCCTCGAGGAGATGGAGGCCGCACCGGTCCTGGGCGAGTACCTGGCGTCATGCCGACGCCCCGATGGGTCCTACGTGTTCAGTAATGAGGTGGCGCTGCTGTGGATGTGAACGCGGAGAGTTCTCCGGTCCCGCCGGCCGGGCGTGACGGCGGGATTGACCAGGACTGGGCAGGTGGCGATTAGGACTGGCGGGACTGGTACGTCACGCTTGCGGAGAACGATGATGCGCCGATAGCGCTGGTGGCCGGCCCCGGCCTTCCCGACGTGGACCCCGCCGAGGATGAGCAACTGCGGGTGGAACTCGCAGCCCCGACCGGCTTGATGCTGCCCAGCGTGAAGCCTTCCGTCGTGATGCCTTCATCAAGCTGGCGCATGCGCTTTCGCCTGCGGTGGTCCGCCGACTTGCCGAACGGCTCGGCAGCCTGTTGCGGGCTGAGCACGGTGATGATGTGGCGGGTCGCTTCATCGCCCTTGAGCAGCTGCGGCTGCACGACTAGGTGCTGCGCCTGGTCGCGTTTTCCCCGCGGTTGGCTGGACTCGCGGCAGAGCTACTCGGTGAACCTGCCATCCGCATCTACCACGACAATGCCCTCTCGAAGGAACCCGGCTGCGGACGCACGCCGTGGCATCACGACGCCGAGCACTTCCCGCTCGCCACCCTTCAGGCCGTCACAGCATGGATCCCGGTCACGGCCATCCCGGCCTACATGGGGGCCCATTGGCTCTTGCCCGAGGTGCCCATGTGGTGACATGGTCGCCGATCTGTCATTCGACAAGGTCGGAACGACATATGACGCAGCTGCCGCACGTCGTCCGGATGACCGTGGCCAGCCCCAGCGCGGCCGGCGAACCGGAGCACACGACCTGCCGAGCGACGCCAACAACGGGAGACTGTCTGGCCCGACATATGGATGAGCCGGTCCTAGGTCAGCGACACCATCGGACGAACGCTCAGGGCAATCTCATGATCCGCGGCTCGTAGTTTCGTCCGCTGGCATCTGTAACTGATACCAACGGGCCGGGCAATTGTCGTACAGCGAGGAATCACCAAACCAGATTATCCCAGCGGCGAACACCATGAGACATTAAGGATGTGCTTTACGGGCGAGACGTCACTGCTTCGAACCCGGGTGCGCCCACCAGCGCAAACGCTTCTCTTGAAGATCGTTACCGGGGTACTTGACACCAATAATCGACACCCGTTGGCTACCTGTCGTGGTGCGGTCCAGTCGTTTCTGCGGAGTGCATCGCCGATCTGTCCCAGTGCGTCACGCTGGGCTTGCTTGTCTTGGCGGGTGTAGATCTCCAGCGTGACGGCCTCAGCGCGAGTGGCCGAGGACGAGCCGGGCATCGCGGGCCGGGGCCTCCGCCAGCGTGTCTGTCATTTCTCGTTGGGTCTGGCCCCTGGTCACGTTCGGACCCCCGGAGTTGGTCAGCATTCCGGACCCAAACGGCTACGTCGGGGCCCGCGGCTATCACGTACGAACGATTCCGGACTTTAGCTCTTATATTCCGTTCGTATCTGTTCCATAATGGTCGTGCGGCGGTGGGATGCCAGCTGTCTGACGCATTTCCGGAGGGCTGGTCATTCCAGCGGAAGGCTGGGGTTGGGGGGAACGCACTTGCCGAGCCTCCTGGTGAACGCCGTTGGACCACGTTGCGAAAGGGGAGCGTAAGCGATGCGATCAATCAAGAACAGGGGCCACGCGCGTCCTCTGGCGGAGTCCGGATCCCTGGCGGCACCGTGGAGACGGCGCCTGACGGCGGGACTGGTGACATCGCTGGCCGCCATTGTCCTGGCCATGGCATCTGCGACGGCCGCCGCCGCGGCGCCACTGCCCCCGGCAGCGGGCGTCTCACCGGCCGCGGTGTCCGGTCCTGGCATCAGCACCACAGCATTCTTTTACACTGCCGCCAACGGCACGGTCTGGACCAAGCCGGAAGTTGGAACTGCTACGCAGGTGAGCAACGGGATCGTTGTCGGCGCCGTGTCGGGGCTCTGGAACGGCTCCGTCCTCATCTTGTTCGGCGAGGGCACCGACCACAAGCTCTGGTATGCCACTCGTACTGGCACCAGCTGGAGTAGCTGGGCCTCGCTGGGCGGTAACATTACGGCCCAGCCCGGAGCGGTGTACCGCGGCTCGAGCACCGCATACTCAGTGTTCGCCCGCGGCACCAACGGAGCGGTCTGGGTCCGCGACCACAGCTCGGCCGGGTGGGGTGCCTGGCACTCGATCGGCGGCAGCCTGTACGGCGGCACCGGGCCGTCCGCGGCCTACTACGGCGGCTTCACGTGGGTCCTGGTGGCCGGCACCAACAAGCAGCTCTACATCGAACAGGTGGGCGTGACCGGCTTCAGTCCGGCCGGCGGCCAGACGACCGCCACTCCTGCACTGACCACGGCGCCGGGCGCGCTGGTCGGATTTGCCCGCGGGACAAACGCAGTCGCGTACTTCCACCGGTTCCTGGCCAGCTCACCGGGCTGGAACTCCATGGGAGGCGTCTTCACCAGCGGCCTGGGGGCTGCCAACGTGGCCATCGGCGGTTCGTTTACGTACACCGTCGGCCTCGGCACCGACAGCAACGTCTACTACGACGGAGGAAACTGGAGCTTCGGCTATCCGCCCCACTTCCTGGGCTGGAGCGCGATCACTCCCTGACACCCGTCGTGGGCCGATGACCGGGAGAACGGAAACGGCGGCCTCGGCGATACTCGGCGAGTCGAGCACCGACCCCAGGGCGATCTGGAAGGACCAGGGCAGCTAGGCCGGGCTCGACTCGTGATCAGGCCGCCGCCTGCTGTGGGGCAGCATGCGGGCGCCATGGCGGGGTCGTTGCCGCCGCGGCACATCGATGGGTGTCCGGCACCGGCAGATGGCTTTCCGTCACGCAAGTGCTGGAAGACGGTCAGCTGTCCGTCGTGCGTCGCCTCGGATCCCTGCACCGTCAGGCGCTCCGGAACAGGCCGTCGTTCAGCAGCCGCAGAGGATTGCGCGCATGCGAGACACCCCCAGAACTCCGCTGAGATCTCCAGGCGTAGGTACGCTTCTGCGCAGGCGCTCAGCACGAACCACATGATGGCCGCGTTCATGTTGTACCGGGGTCCGCCGGATAGCGAGCCGACCCGCGCCTGCTCCTGCGACGCGTCGTGAGCGACCCGGCCCGGGATCGCAGGATCCGGACGTCTGATTGATGGCGGCCTGTACGTGGGCGGTCGGGTGGGAAATGGGACCCAGTTGTGGAGTGGCGGAAGTACGCGAGGTGGACTGGCAGATCGGGCCGGAAGGCGGCTGTCGTCAGCGAGATGCGCGCCTCAGGATCCGGGTGACGATCTCGCAGGCGAAAACCGGCAGCTCACGAGGAAGTACGGGTCCCGCACGTACAGGCCTGTGATCGCTGGTGGGCTGGTGCTCGGGCACTGGGGAATGCGCGCCGCCGTGAAAACAGCGCCAGCCGTGCCGCGGGGGCGGCTGATCCGGCTGGGCGCTGTGGCGGGGAATGCGGTGACGAGGCTTCGTTCGGTTCAGTCACCCCTCTGGCCGGCGGGAACCCCGGCGGGCTGGTGGTGGGTGACGCGGTGGGGGTAGGTCTTGGAGAACCGCAGCATGTACAGCAGGATCAGGCAGGGCACGGCCAGGCCGAGCAGGAGCTCGGGCAGGCGGCGGGTGGTGTGCCCGTTGATGGCGGCGGCGGCGAGGCGGGACAGGCCGGCGGCGGCGATGGCCAGGCCCCAGCCGGCGCTGAGCACCCG
>JASIGD010000511.1 GCA_030045295.1 Streptosporangiaceae bacterium | reverse complement strand
GGCGGAGCCGACCGAGTCCGCGGTGCCGGCCGCCGTGCCCGCGGTCCCGGCCGTGGCGCTGCTGCGGGTGGGGCTGCCGCTGCACGAGGACAGCAGCGAGGCACCCCCGGCCGCCGCCGCGAACCGCAGGAACGCGCGCCGACCCGCGGCGTTCGGTCTTCTCAGGTCTTGGCTGCCGCAATCTGATCCAGCGCTTCCGGACCTGGCCATCACAGCCCGCCTTCCGTTCGGTGACCTGCACCCCTGACGCTCACCAGGGTGAGCGTTCACCGGTAAGGACGCCGCACTACGGGCGGCGGTTGGATCCGGCGAGTCGCCGGAAGTACAGCCGGATGACCGATATTCCCGGCTACGCCAAGGGCGAACCCGGGAACGCGGGTCGATATTCGCTTGCTTGCGGCGGCACGGCGGAAATATAGTTGAGTTACTCAACTGTTGAGGAACTCAGGCAACTTATCCGGGCGACGGGAGGTGAGCGCGATGGATGAGCTACTGGGCACGGCGACCGCGCCGGACGCGCGATCCGTGCCGCACGCGACACCTTTCGTTACGACGGATCCTTCGGTTAGTGACGACGAACTGAACCAGCAGATCGCCGGCACGTTCACCCAACTTATCAACCAAGCCCACGACCTCGGCCAGGACGTCGCGTCCCACTTCGGGCTGACCGGCAGCGACGCCAAGGCCCTGTTCATGCTCAGCGCGCCGATGACGATGAAGGAACTGGGCGCCAAGATGGGCGTCGACCCCTCCTTTGTCACCTCTGTCGCGGACGCGCTCGAGAAACGCGGCCTGGCGCGCCGGGAACCCTCCGAGCGCGACCGGCGCAGCAAGAACCTTGTGCTCACCCGGGAAGGCGAGAAGCTCAGGGACCTGATCTGCGGTGAGGTGATGGCCCGGGCGCCCTGGCGCCCGCTGGACACCGGTGAGCGCCACTGCTTGCTCGGGCTGTTGCGGAAGATGATCAGGCTGGGCGGGAGGTGATGGCGTCACAACCGCGGCGGCTGCCTCGTCATAACGATGACAACACGGCCGCACGGCCGTCATAACTGCTGACGACCACACGGGATGAGGAAAGACGTAACGGGGGCTGATACCACGGCCCGTTCGGCCGAAAAAAAGGGTTTCAAGCCAACAAACCACAGTTCGTGACCGCAGGAGCTTAGCCGGTCGCGACGGTAGTTCAGTACGCCCTCAATCAAAGGGGAGATTCGCTTGTCCGCCACACCACCAGACACCGGTCAGCAGGCCGCTCTCAACGGCGTACCTGTCCGGGAGGTCAGTCAAGCGGCGGCGTCACACGCCGCCGGGAGCCCAACCACCGGGACCCCGTCGCGGCGGCTGGGCCTGGCCCTCGCCGTCATCGCGACGGCACAGCTCATGGTCGTGCTCGACGCGACGATCGTGAACGTCGCCCTGCCGCACATCCAGACCGCGCTCGGCTTCTCCGGGTCCAACCTGGAATGGGTCGTCAACGCGTACGCGCTGGCGTTCGGCGGGCTGCTGCTGCTCGGCGGGAGGTCCGGCGACCTACTGGGGCGCCGCCGGGTCTTCATCGCCGGCATCCTGGTCTTCTCGCTAGCCTCCCTGCTCGGCGGGTTCGCCACCTCTCAGGCCTGGCTGCTGACCGCGCGCGTCATCCAGGGCGTCGGCGGCGCGTTTGCCGCGCCCACCGCTCTGTCGCTGATCGCCGTCACCTTCCCCGAAGGCCGGCCGCGTAACCGCGCGATGGGCGTCTACGCCGGGATGAGCGTGGCCGGCGGCGCGGTCGGCCTGCTGGCCGGCGGGCTGCTGGTCACCTTCCTCAGCTGGCGCTGGGTGTTCTTCGTGAACGTCCCGATCGGCCTCGCGGTCGCGCTGGCCGCGCCGCGCGTGCTCGTCGAGTCCGAGCGGCGCCGGGGCCGGTTCGACCTGCCCGGCGCGATCACTGGCAGCCTCGGCCTGGCCGCGCTGGTCTACGGGCTGTCCAACGCGGCGACCAGCGAGAACGGCGTCTCGCACTGGGGCGACACCAAGGTGATCGTCTCGCTGGTGGCCGCCGCGGTGCTGCTCGTCGCGTTCGGGTGGATCGAGGTGCGCAGCAACCAGGCGCTGGTTCCGCTCCGGGTGCTGCGCAGCCGGGACCGGACGGGCGCCTACCTGATCAGCTTGTGCATCGGCACCGCGCTGTTCGGCATGTTCTTCTTCCTCACGCTGTTCTTGCAGGAGGTCTGGAAGTACAGCGCGCTGCGGACCGGCGTGGCGTACCTGCCGATGGCCGGGATGATCCTGGTCGCCTCGCTGGTCGCCTCGCAGCTGGTGACCCGGATCGGCGCCCGGCCGCTGATGATCGTCGGGAGCGTGATCGGCACCGGCGGGATGTTCTGGCTGTCCCGGATCACCGAGCACAGCCACTACGTCTCCGGCCTGCTCTGGCCGATGATGCTGACCGCGACCGGCATGGGGCTGCTGTTCGTGCCGATCTCGCTGGTCTCGCTGACCAAGGTGGCCAACAACGACACCGGCGTGGCGTCCAGCCTGCTGAACGTGGGCCAGCAGGTCGGCGGCGCGCTAGGGCTCGCGGTGCTCGGCACCGTGGCCTGGACCGCGGTCGCGAACAGCCTGCGTTCGCAGGCGGCGGCCGCGGCCGCGGCGGCGAAGACGGCGACCGCGCACCTGTCCGCCGCTCAGGCGGCCGCGGTGCAGAAGGCGGCGACGAACCACGCGCTGGCGACCGGGTTCTCCAAGGGGTACATCGTCTCGGCCGGGATCATGGCGCTCGCGCTGATCATCACGCTGGTCTTGATCCGGGTCCGGCGCGAGGACCTGGCCGGGGTGAACCCGATGGCGGCGCCCACCGACTGAGCGAAACCTGCCCTGGACCGTCCCGGGCACGGCCAGGCCCCGCGGCACCGCGCTGTTCGGCATGTTCTTCTTCCTCACGCTGTTCTTGCAGGAGGTCTG
>JASIGD010000510.1 GCA_030045295.1 Streptosporangiaceae bacterium | reverse complement strand
ACAGAAACCGGCCTGACGTCAGCGCAGCTGCAGGCCCGGCTGCTCCAGGACGCGGGCGTGGCCGCCCTGGCCGGCACCGCCTTCGGCCCGTACGGCGAGGGTTTCCTGCGGTTCTCCTACGCGAACTCGGTGGAGAACATCAGGGCGGCGCTGGAGGCGGTCAGGGCGCAGCTGACCTGACCCCGCGGCCGCGGGTCGGCCCGGACGTCACCAATCACACGGCCTCGGCCTGATCCTGAGCATGCTGGTCATCTACCCACCACGTCGTCACTAACCGTCGCGGGACGGCCCGGCCCATCCTCGACGGGCGGCTGGATGTCGTTGCGGGCCACGGCCAGGTAGGCGACGAGGACCGCGACGATGATCGTGGTAACCAGGGCCACCGGGCCGTCGCCGTAGTTGAGCCCGCTGATCGAGTGCGGCTTGCTGAAGTAGTCGGCGAACGAGGCGCCGAGCGGACGGGTCACCACGTAGCCGAACCAGAACGCGACGACCGAGTTGAGCCCGAAGAACTTCCAGGCCACTGCGGGGATCAGGATGACGACGAAGAACAGGATCCCGGACGCGAGGTAGCCCAGGTGCAGGGCCGTGGCCGTGAAGTCCCCGAGGGCGGTGCCGAACGCGAAGGTGGCGAACACCACGGCCCAGTAGTACATCTCCCGCCGCTGCGTGTAGACGCTGTGGATCGACAGCGTGCGCTCGCTGCGGTACCAGAGCCAGAAGACGACGGCGAGCACGACGGCCCACAACGCCGTGGTGCCCGCGTACGGAATGCCGACGTACAGATGGAGGAAATCCGACACGCCGGTGCCGAAGATCGCGATGGCGTAGGCCAGGGCCCAGTAGGCGGCGGCCGTGTAACGCGTGGTCCGGAACTGCCAGACCAGGCAGATAAGGAACAGGACGACCTCGACGAAGGCGGCGATCACCCGGCTGTGGTCCAGGGCCAGGTAGTCCGAGGTAGCCTCGCCGCCGGCCGTGGTGAGGACCTTGATCACCCAGAACAGGAAGGTGATCTCGGGCACCTTGGCGGCGACCGGCTCGGGGAAGAAGCCCCGTCTGTGGCTGGACATGGAACTCAGCTCCCGCGTGTAACGGTCAGGATTCGGCTGAGGGCTGCTTCTGGCGAGGGCGAGCGGAACCGTACGCGTGGGCGGGGCCTTTGGCAGCCGGCTTCACCTTCGCGATATGCACCAGGCTGTTGTAGGTGATCAGGGCGATGGCCAGATGCATCGTCATCAGCACCGCGACGGCGCGGACCGGCTCCCCCCGGTAGAGGATATAAAGGTCCGGCAGCCAGAGCACCAGGGTGACCAGGATGGCCAGGCGGAAGAACAGCCAGCGCGGCGCCGAACTGATCCGGGTGACGACCGGCCAGGCCAGGCAGGCGATCACCACGCCGATGATGGTCAGCTTGGCGTAGTCGGAGAACTGGAAATGACCGTATCCCTTGGTCGAGGGGAAGACCGTCGTGCCGATCGCCACCAGGACCGCGTCGGCGCCCAGCGACCCGACGACGGAGACAGCCAGGGCGGCTATCACCCGGCTGGCGGAGGGCGGTCGGCCAGCCGGGCGGAAGTCCACCCGGGCGAGCGTCATCGCCCGGTCGAGCCACGGCAGTGGTTGAGCAGGCAAGGTCCCTCCCCGCGCCGGCGATGATAAGCCGAACGTACGCGGAGCCGGGCCGCCCCTGGGATATCCCGGAGGACGAAATCCGGGCCGCCCGGCTCATCCTCAAGTCGGACGCCCGGCCGGGCCTGCGCCCATGACCAGGAGCGATGACGCCCGAGCGGGTCCTTGTGCCCACCGCAGGCGGTACGCTGCCGGTAAGTGACCACGAAGGACGCACATGGGCACCATGACCGAGTTTCCGCCCACGTCTCGGCCGCAGCGGCAGGGAACAGCACCGCCCCCGCCTGCGCAGGCCGAGGTCGAGCCACCCGGGTGGACCGCGCTCCAGCCGCCTGACGAGATCTCCCGCAGCATGTTCGCCCGGGGCCGCCGCCTGGGCCGCGCCCACCCGCTGGCCATCGACGCGCTCGTCGCAGCGGTCCTGCTCGGGCTGTGCACCGTATGGCTGGCGCAGTCCCCCTTCGCCGGGATCCGCGCGGGCGTCGTGCAGGCGGCGCTGATCGCCGTGCTCATCGCTCGCCGTGTCTGGCCCGCCGGGATATTCCTGCTCGCCTGCGCCATCGCCTTTGCCCAGTTGCTGCTTGGCTTCCCCCTGCTCGGCGACGTGGCGCTGCTGGTAGCGCTCTACACGGTGGCGGCCCACCAGTCCCGGACCAGGGCCTTGCTCGCCGCCGGGGTCCTCGGAGCCGGAGCCGTCATGGCGGCGGTCCGATGGGAGCCGGCCGGGACGCTGCCGCGGTCCCTGCTGTTCCTCACCGCCATGGTGGTAGCCGCGCTTTTCGCCGGGCTGACGGCCGCTTCAGGGAGCAGGTACCTGGCCTGGATGGACGAGCGCGCCCGGCGGCTCGAAATCGAGCGCGACCAGCAGGCCACGATCGCGGCCGCCGCCGAGCGGACCCGGATCGCCAGGGAACTCCACGACATCGTGTCCCACAGCCTGTCGGTCGTGATCACGCTGGCCGACGGCGCCGCGGTGGTCAGCCGCGCCGACCCCGGCCGGGGCGCAGAGGCGATGACCGAAGTCTCCGAGGTCGGCCGTCAGGCGCTTTCCGACATGCGAGCCATGCTGGGCGTGCTGCGCACCGACGAGCCGTCGACGGGGCGGAACCCGCAACCGCCGCAGCCCGGCGTAGCGCAGCTCGGTGCGCTCGTGGAGCGGGTCCGGGCGACCGGGCTGGCCGTCGCCCTAGCCGTCGAGGGTGCCCCCTTCCCGCTCGGCGCCGCCGCCGAGCTGACGGCCTACCGGATCGCCCAGGAAGCGCTGACCAATACGCTCCGGCACGGCGCGGCCGGGCGCGCGTGGGTCACCATCAGCTACGACGAGCCGGAGCTACGGGTCCGCGTGGTCGACGACGGCAGCCCGGGCAACCCGGCGGCGCAGGCGATCCCGCTGTTCACTCCGGCGACACGGCAGGGGCACGGCATCGACGGCATGCGCGAGCGCGCGGCCCTGCACGGCGGCGCGCTGCGGGCGGGCCCGGTCGCCGGCGGCTGGCTGGTCGAGGCGACCCTGCGGCCCGGGT